>CABQHR010000196.1 GCA_902463875.1 uncultured Collinsella sp. | reverse complement strand
GGCCGCCCTACGGGGCGGCTTCACGTTGTTCGAGAAGTATTGTTGCCAGCTTTGCGCGATCTTATACACAAATCTAAGTCTCTATATATAAGATTTTCTGAGTGATTGATGGATAGGGTACTGAGATGTCAGCCCGCCGCTGCCCAGGCGCACTACCATCTCGATCTATAACATCTAGCAGCCATTTTTGATCCTAGATGTTACAGATCGAGATGAAATGACCAGCGGCAACCGTTTGTCTCAATCTGTAACATCTACTCGGCAAATTAGGGTCTAACTGTTACAGATCGAGACAAGCCACGAAGGCTCATCTGATAATCTAAATCTGTAACAGCAGGCTTACTTCCAACAGCCCAGATGTTACAGATCGAGACAAACGGGACCACCACAAAGGTGCCTGTCCCCTTTGTGGTGGTCCCAGTCTATTTTTAGCGTCCCACAAGATCCAACGAGAACACAGCGACGAAATCGAGAGCCACCGATAGCCCGTTCGCGCAGATATAGATGGAGATTCAAGACAAGGGTGCCGGCTTAAACGGCTTGGTTATCGTACGCCACAATACTCTCGTCATCGTCCCTGTCGTTTTTATAGTGCTTATAGTGAAAATAGCGGGGTTAGTGAGAATAGTATTGCGCAAAACTCGTGAACTCAATTTTTGACCCCTCGCCCAGAATGAGGGGAGGCAAATATTCCTATTAGAGATCGAATCGAAGCCCAATAGGGCCTTTTAGCCCTCTCATTCCGGGCGGTCGCTTTCTTTTGAATATTGTCGTAAGCTTGTATCATTTATCTTAATGATTGCATATTGCATGAGAGGTGCCCACCGTGAAACGCTCCACCTATATCGGCCTGCTCGTCTTAGCGTTTGCAATTACCGCAGCCGGCGCAGGCATTATCTATCTCGCATTTCTCCCTGCCTCGGCGACGCAGGCGGCGGTTGAAACCGTAAGCTACCCCATCGAAATCCTCACCGATATCGTCAAACCCGATTCAATCACCGTCGATTTCGACGGTACGCCCGCAGCGCTTGGGGTCAGCAACTATCCCCGAATCGAACTTGGGGCCACGCGCTATACCCAAGATGAGCAGCTTATCGGCAAGGCAACCAATTTACTCAAAGGCAAAACGTTTACGCGGTGGTACGGCGCCGCAATATATCGAGCCAAGAAAGGCCAAATGAATGGCGGGTATTATTCGACCCTTGAACTCGATGCGGCAAACGGGAGCAGACTGTGCAACGTCTCATACGACCCCGGCTACGTGGACAACGAAGGGCCGGGGGTCTATATCTCGGATGGCGACGTAATCTACGTCATGGAAGGCGACCAGACGGCAGTCGTCGATTTTATGGATCGGTGTACCGAGGATGCCTACGAACAAACCTGCGAGCCCGATCCACAGACAGCGCGCGACAGCGGCTCAGCACGCACTTGGCTATTTGACGATGAGATAACCTGGACCCCATCGAAATAAGAACCCGCCGGACAGGCACCTTTGTGGTGGTCCAAAAAGAAGCCGCCCCAATAAAAAGAGGCGGCATCAAGCAAGTCTATTTATTAGCGTCCCTCAAGCCCCAACGAGAGCGCGGAAATGTCGCCCGGGGCTTTTCCTTTCCCGAACGCGACCCTCGCGAAGCGCGTGAGCGGGCGGGAAAGGGTAAGCCCCGGGCGGACAATTAAGTGCGTTACTCGGCAGCGGCCTTGAACTTGTTGTAGTTGATCAGGCAGCCGGCCTTGACGATGGCACGCTCTTCGGCCGTCATATCGGCAATATAGAGCTCAATCTGCTCGACCGCACCATCGGCGCGCACCACGTAGGCGGCGATGTTCTTGAGATCGCCATCGAGCGCGGCACGGATACCCGGCACAAAGACGTAGTCGCCCACCTCAAAGTTGGGCTCGGCCTCCATCTGGAAGGGCACCATGCCCCAGTTCATGACGTTGGAGCGATAGCGCTTGGTGGCGTACTCGTGGACGATGTTGGCCAGGCCGCCAATTACGCGCTGGCAGCTCGCGGCCTGCTCGCGGGCGGAACCGTCACCGGGCTTCTTGGCATAGAGCATGGAGCCGTACTCGGTCGCCTTGGCATCGGCCGCGACACCCACGCCGGCCAGTGCCTCGAACACACCGGCAAGCTCGGCATCGAGTGCCGCCAGGTCGCCCGCGGCCTCGCCGGCCACGCGACGCTTCTCCACGGCGTCGACCTCCTTGGAGCGGCCCACGTAGGCCGGGTCGCGACGGCTCAGCGTAAACTCGGCCAGGCCCAGCGGGTTGGAGCGGAAGGAGCTCGTCTCGCCCGATGGGATCAGCTCGTCGGTCGTGGTGACCGGGTCCATGATCTTGGAGCACACCTTGAGCAGGATATCGTCGCCGAGGGGCTCCATCGCGGGCCACGGCTTGATGTTGGGGCCTTCGACCAGCTCGTCGGCAGGCTCCGCCTTGCCAAAGCCCCAGTACACGCGCTTTTTGTACGGCACGTCGTCAAAGGTGTACTCGCAGGCCTCGTCCCAAGTCTCCTCGGGCAGGTCGGTCGCCGGCGTCAGGACGCCGCCGTTGGCAGCCGTCGCCGCGATGGAGCGGGCGTCCATCAGAGCCACAGCGCTCAGCTGGCCATTACCCGGCTTGGAACCCTCGCGGTTGGGGAAATTGCGCGTGGTGTGGCGGATGGACAGGCCGTTGTTGGCAGGCGTGTCGCCGGCGCCAAAGCACGGGCCGCAGAACGCCGTGCGCACGATCGCGCCGGCCTCCATAAGGTCGTAGATATAGCCGCGACGTGTAAGTTCGAGCGCCACGGGCTGGCTCGTGGGATAGACCGACAGCGAGAACTCGCCGCAGCCGGTGTTGGCGCCCTTGAGCACGCGGGCAGCCTGGACCACGGAGTCGTAGTTGCCGCCCGAGCAGCCGGCGATAACGCCCTGCTGCACGTGCAGTTTGCCGTCGACGATCTTGTCGAGCAGGCTAAAGTGCGTCTTGCCCTCGCCGATCTTGGCGGCCTCGAGCTCGACCTCGTGCAGGATGCCCTCGAGGTTCTCATTGAGCTCGTCGATCTCAAAGCCGTTGGAAGGATGGAACGGCAGCGCGATCATGGGCTTGATGCTCGACAAGTCGACCTCGACGCAGCCGTCGTAGTAGGCGACATCGGCGGGCTTGAGCTCGCGGTAGTCGTCGCCGCGGCCGTGCATGGTCAAAAACGCGTGCGTGTCCTCGTCGGTTGCCCAGATTGAGGAAAGGCAGGTGGTCTCGGTGGTCATGACGTCGACGCCGTTGCGGTAGTCGGTCGTCATGCTCGAGATGCCGGGGCCCACGAACTCCATGACCTTGTTCTTAACGTAGCCCTTGGCAAAGACGGCGCGGATGATGGCGAGCGCCACGTCGTGCGGGCCGACGCCGGG
>CABQHR010000195.1 GCA_902463875.1 uncultured Collinsella sp. | reverse complement strand
TATGGGACCACGGCTAGGGGCGGGGCTGGCGCGGACACAAACATCTCAATCTGTAACAGGTGGGAGCGGAATCCGGGTCTAGGTGTTACAGATCGAGACGAACGGGTGCGCCGCCAGACTAACGTCTCGATCTGTAACATCTTGGGCCCAAATCCTCGTCTAACTGTTACAGATCGAGACGAACGCTTGCCGTAGTTGTCGGCAGACGAGGTTGTCGACGTTGCCGGGTCTCCACTCACCTGCCGTTGGCGGGTGTTGCGGGGCTGTTCGCCGCATTGCCGCCGCACTAGGGGCGCGCAGACCGTAGGATGGTTTTATTGACAGCCTGTCAACTTATCTGGGAGGCACCGTGGCAGAAACGTTTGATATCGCAATTGTGGGCGCGGGCATTACGGGGTGCGCCATCGCACGGCAGCTCGCGCGGTTTGACCTGTCCATTTGCGTGGTCGAGGCGGCTAACGATATTGCGCTGGGAGCGTCGAAGGCCAACGGCGGCCTGGTGCACGCCGGCTACGATCCGGTGCCGGGCACCGTAAAGGCGCAGGTCAACGCCCGTGGCTGCGAGCTATATGGCACGTGGGCCCAGGAGCTGGGCTTTTTGTTTTGCCGCACTGGGTCGATGGTACTGGGCTTTAACGACGAGGACCGCGCGCATCTGGAGCAGCTGCGGCGCAACGGCTATGTCAACGGTGTGCCCGAGCTGTCAATCGTCGGACCCGACCGCATCCACGAATTAGAGCCACGCGCCAGTGCCGACGCAACGTGCGCGTTGTGGTGCCCCTCGACTGGGTTTGTCGACCCGTTTGAGGTTGCCATCGCCGCGCTGGAGAACGCTATCGCCAACGGGGCGACGTTTATGCGGTCCGCTACGGTGGAAGCGATTGAAGCCGCGGGCTCGGGCGACGACGTGCGCTTTACGTTGGCGACGCCCGCCGGAGACGTGCGCTGCCGCTACCTGATCAACGCCGCGGGCAACGGCGCCGCCGACATCTCGCATATGGTGGGCGCCGAGGAGTTCCAGATGGTCTGGCGTCAGGGCAACATCGTGGTGCTGGATAAGGAACCGCGCACGCTCATGCCGCTCTACCCTGTTCCCACGCCAGTGTCCAAGGGCGTTATCGTCACGGGTACCGTACATGGCAACACCGTGATTACCGCGACGGCTGCCGTGCGCGAGCCAGGCGACACGCAGACCTACGCGACCGATGTCAACGCGCTCCTGACCGGTGCGCACAAGCTGGTGCCCGATCTGGACACGCGTCGCGTGGTGCGCGCGTTTGCCGGCGGTCGACCGGTCATTAAGGGAACGAACGACTTCTTTATTGGGCAGTCGGCCGTGGTGCCGGGGCTGTTCCAGGCGGCAGGTATTCAGTCGCCGGGCGTGGCGAGCGCGCCGGCCATTGCCGAGCGCATGGAGCGCGTTATGCACGAGGCGGGCGTTGCTTTGCGCGAAAGGGCCGATTGGGACCCGATTCGCCGCGCGCCGGACGACTTTGACCGCGTGCCGCTTGCGCGCAAGGAAGAGCTCATTGAATCCGACCCCGCTTGGGGGCAAATCGTCTGCCGCTGCGAAACGGTGCCAGAGGCCGAGATTGTTGCCGCGATCCGACGCCACCCGGGCGCGGTTTCGGTCGAGGGCGTCAAGCGCCGCTGCCGCGCCGGCATGGGTCGGTGCCAGAGCGGCTTTTGCCAGAGCCGCGTGGTAGCGATCCTGGCGCGCGAACTGGGCTGCGACCCCAGCGAGGTGTTGTTGGAGGATGCCGGATCTTGGCTGGTCCAGGGACCGCTGAAGGGGGTACGCTAGGATGGCGACGTTTGATATGCGCGACGAACGCGCGGAGGCTCGAACCGCAGAGGTCGGAGCCTCAGCGCCCGTGCAAACGCAGGCCTTCGACGTGGTCGTTATCGGCGGCGGACCTGCCGGTATGGCGGCCGCGCTGGCCGCGCATAAGGCAAGCGCACGCGTGGCCATCGTAGAGCGCGAGCAGCACCTGGGCGGCATCCTCCGCCAGTGCATCCACCCCGGCTTTGGCCTTTCACACTTTAAGCAGGAGCTCACCGGTCCCGAGTACGCGCAGCGCTTTATCGACCAGGTGCACGCAACCGACATTGCGCTGTTCCTGAACAGCATGGTGATTGGGATTGATTCAGGCGAGCCTGCGGAAGACACCGCGGTCCATACCGTCACGCTCATGAGCACCGCCGGCATGCTTCAGCTCACCGGACGCGCGGTCGTCCTTGCTATGGGATGCCGCGAGCGCACGCGCAGCGAGATCAAGATCCCCGGCAGCCGTCCCGCCGGCGTGTTTACGGCGGGCCTGGCGCAGCGATACATCAATATCGAAAACCTCAAGCCCGGCTCGCGCACCGTCATTTTGGGCTCGGGAGACATCGGGCTTATCATGGCGCGCCGCTGCACGCTTGAGGGGATTTCCGTCGAGGGCGTGTACGAGCTCATGCCGTACGCCAACGGACTGCGCCGCAATGTGAAGAATTGCCTGGACGATTTTGGCATTCCGCTGCATCTGTCTACCACGGTCACGCGCGTGATCGGGCACGACCGCGTGGAGGCCGTCGAGGTAAGCCAGGTCGACGAGCGCCTGGCGCCCATTCCGGGGACCGAGCGCATCGTTCCGTGCGACACGCTGCTGCTTTCGGTGGGATTGATTCCCGAGAACGAGCTTTCGGTTGCCGCGGGCGTGGAGCTTGACCCACGCACGCGCGGCGCCGTAGTTGACCAGAGCCTCCAGACAGGCGTGCCGGGCATCTTTGCCTGTGGCAACGTGCTGCACGTGCACGACCTGGCCGACAACGTGACGACCGAGTCCGAGCGCGCCGGTGAAGCCGCGGCGGCGTACGCGCTGGGTGGCGGGGCCGAAACGAACGCGGTCGCGGACACGAGCTGCGAGCTCACGGTCTCCCCTGCCGGCATTGCGGGCTACGCGCTGCCGGGACGCATTACGGCTGTGGCGCTCACCAAGCTCAACTTCCGCGTACGCCGGCCGGTCGATACCGCTCGAGTACGCATCTTGGCCAACGGCGAAGAAGTGTTTGCGGGCAAAGTCCGCGCGTTTAAACCGAGCGTCATGGAAAGCTTCCCGCTGCCGGCTAAGGTGATTCAACGCGCACTCGATCTGGGTGCCAGCGAAATCGTCCTGTCCGTCGATCCCGTTGAGGAGGCATAGCTCATGAGTACGAATGTGACCGAGACGCTGCAGTTCAACTGCACCACCTGCCCATCCGAGTGCCTCCTGACCGTAGAGGTGGAGCACGACGCCAATGGCACCGTGGTGGAAGTGCGCTCCGTAACCGGTAACAACTGCCCGCGCGGCGATACGTTCGCACATCAAGAGCTCACCTGCCCCATGCGCGTGCTCACAACGACCGTGGCCGTCTCCGGCGGCGACGAAGC
>CABQHR010000194.1 GCA_902463875.1 uncultured Collinsella sp. | reverse complement strand
CCTGCCGGCCTCGGCATGACCTGCGTCTCCGGCTCCCTTGCCCACGGCATCGAGGAGCGCGACACCTACGTCGAGATGGCCCGTCAGATCTGCGCCGAGTACGGCTGCAAGAAGGTCGCCTCCGTCGTCCGCAACATCTCCTGCGTCGAGCGCTCCATCTGGATGGGCATGCTCTATGACGCCGAGAGCGGTGAGCACTGGTTCTCCCCTGCTCACGACGTGCACGTGCTCGAGGGCGTTGCCGCCGGCGACGCTTTCAACGCCGGCCTCGTCCATGCCCTCATCAACGACTTCGACCCCCAGGACGCCGTCAACTACGCCATCGCTGCCTCGATCCTCAAGCTCACCATCAAGGGCGATTCCAACCTGGTGACCGCAGACGAGATCGCAGCCGTCGCATCCGCCGCCGACGGTGGCACCCGCGTCGCGCGCTAAACCGTCCCCATTCCGCGGACCGCAGCTTTCCATACCCATACCTCTGCGGCCCGCTCCCCGATTCCTCCGGTCGGGCAAAACCACCAGCCCCATTCCGGTTTTGTCTGGCATTTCCTACACGACTGGTCGCGTAGCCGGTTTTGGAATTGCTTGTGACCCAAGCAGTGCCTCCGATAACCAATCCAAAACCGGCTCATGGCCAGCATATTTGGCAATCACGCGCCAGCGCGCGCCGTACATCGAAAGGAACATCATGTTCGATCAGTTCTACACCACGCTTGAGTCCCTGGGCATCGTGCCGGTCGTCGTGCTCGATAAGGTCGAGGACGCCGCTCCGCTCGCCCACGCCCTTATGGCCGCCGGCATGAAGTCCGCCGAGGTCACCTTCCGCACCGCCTGCGCTGCCGAGTGCATCGCCGCTATGGCCGAGGCCGAGCCCGAGATGTGCGTCGGCGCCGGCACCGTCCTGACCGTCGAGCAGGTTGAGCAGGCCCGTGCTGCCGGTGCCAAGTTCATCGTCTCCCCGGGCTACAACGAGGACGTCGTCAAGCACTGCATCGACATCGACCTGCCCGTGCTGCCCGGCACCGTGACCCCCTCCGAGGTCACCGCTGCCGTCAACCTTGGCCTCAAGGTCACCAAGTTCTTCCCCGCCGCTCAGTACGGCGGCCTTAACACCATCAAGGCCCTCGCCGCTCCGTTCGTCGGTCACCGCTTTATGCCCACCGGCGGCGTGAGCACCGCTAACGTCGAGGAGTACCTGAGCTCCTCCGCCATCATCGCCTGCGGTGGCACCTGGATGGTCAAGCCGGCCCTGTTCGCCGACGGCGACTTCTCCAAGGTCGAGCAGATTGCCCGCGAGGCCATGGACGTCGTCAAGAAGGTCCGCGGCTAGGTTTAGCTCTCTATCGTGAAAGGGGGCGTGCCCTAGACCTCGCCCCCTTTCTCTTAAAGCGGCTCGGAAGCGCGCCGTTTCCGTCACGAACAAGAACCAAAACCGTCTTGTATGCTGATAGAACGTGACGGAAGCGACACGCCCCCGAGCCGCTTTGTCTACTCGGCTGGCAGTCGCGCTCAGCTGAGCCACCTCGACAAAAGCCAGTCCACCAAAACAGCTGCGGCGCCGTCTGGAGGAATGGACCCTTGCTTCCGGTCTTTTCCTCCAAGCGGCGCCGCAGCTTTTCATGCCCCGATTGCACCCCCGCACTTGCGGTGAAATACAGACTGTTTACGCCACCAGAGCCGCAAAACAGTCCGTATTTCACCGCAACTAAGTAAGGGAACGAGTTAGATGGCCGGGCCTTTGGGCAGCTCAAAGTAGTCGGGATGCAAGGCGATAACCGGACCCTGCTCCTCGGGCATTAGATGCAAATGCGTCTCTGCCAGATAGCTCGCCGTGTCGGTATCGCCCTTCTTAATGGCCTCGAGAATCCGGCGATGCTGCCCACGGATCGGCTCCCAGTCCAGATCCTGCGACACCATACGCAACCAGTTGTATCGCTCGAAATGCGTGTTGACGCTCTTCATCCAATCCCACAACATGTGGCGGCCGGCAATCTCAAAACACGTCTCATGGAACAGGTTGTCCAGATCAAAAAAGCGACGCGTTTCGCTGTGGTCGAGCGACTCGGACTCGGCAAGAATCTGCTCGAGCCGATGCTTTTGCTCGGGCGTGGCGGCAGAGCAGCATTTAATGAGCACACTTCTCTCGAGTTTCTCGCGCAAGAAACAGGCGTTCTCAGCGCGCTCCATGCTGATTTTTGAGACATAGGTGCCGCTTTTGGGACGAGTTTCCACCAGCTCCTGTTCGCGCAGGCGCACAAAAGACTCGCGAATGGGCGTGCGCCCGATTCCCGTCTCCTTTTCCAGACCAATCGCCGAAAGGCGCGTGCCGGGTTTGAGCTCGGCATAGATGATCTTGGAGCGCAATGCGTTGTATGCCTGGTCTTGCAGACTCTGATAATGCTGGTGCTGTTCCATAAAGCCCTCGGTTAGTCGAATACCACCATGCAATACTATCGCATCCCCCGCCCCCCATAAGTTGCGGTGAAATAGTTCCTGCTCGCAGCCTTCAGCAGCAAAACCAGGCGGTCTTTTTTGGGACGTGTCTCTATAGTTTTGTCAACCGCGTGCTTCGCGCCATTTCGGCATGACGCATCCGGGCGCCTGGCGCCCCCGCTTCCTCTTCGGTTGATTCCGCCGCCCGCTAGGCCGTGTACGGGACGGCGTCGCGCATGATCGCGTAGATGACCTTGAGCCTCTTCCTCGCGACCGCCTTCAGCGCCTTGCTGTGCCTCATCCCCCTCGCCCTGCACTCCCCGTAGTACCTCCCGAACCTGTTGTCCGTGCCGATGAGGGAGTTGCAGCTGAATATGAGCAGGTTCTTGAGCTGCCTGTTCCCACCGCGCTGCGGCGACGTCGACCTGATGCTGCTCCCGGAGCGCCTGTCTGACGGCGCCACGCCGCAATAGCTCGCGAGCTCGTCGTGCCCCCTGAACGCGGATATGTCGATCGACGTCACCAGCGCCGCGGCGGTCTTGGGGCCGATCCCGGGCACCGTGAGGAGGCACTCGTAGACCTCGTCTCCCGCCAGCGAGTCGGCCACGAGCGAGTCGAGCTCCTCGATGTCGGCGTCGAGGGAGGCTATCTCCCGGGCGAGCATCCGGACCGGACGTCCTCGCCGGCCGGGAGCCGCCTTCCCGAGCGCGACGAGGCCAGCAGCGCCTCCCAGAGCCTCCTGGCCCCCGCCACGGGGGCGCCCGCGCGCCTGGCGGCGCTCGAGAACCTGCGCCAGCCGGCGGCGGAGCACCCGGCGGCCCCGCCGAACTTGGCCAGCATCGACACCTGCCATCGGCTAGACGGGTCGACCGCGCCCTCGAGCGCGGGATCGGCCTCGAGCAGGGTCGCGCGGAGCCTGTTCTTCGCGCGGGTCCTGGCGGACGACGCGAACTCGCGCTGCGACGACAGGATCCGAAGCGAGGCGGTCCCCTCGGGCTCCTCG
>CABQHR010000193.1 GCA_902463875.1 uncultured Collinsella sp. | reverse complement strand
CACGCGGGTCGCTGCCAAAGGCCGTGGCAGCACGGGTGGTAAGATCGCGCAGCGTGCACGGGTCGTTGAGCGTTGCAAGTGCGCCCAGGCCGGTGGCCTCGGGGTCGTCCACGTGCTCCAGTGAGCTCACGGGTGCGGCACCCAGCAGCTTGCTCAGGCAGACACGGGCTTCGTGCGAGCGGTCCAGGTTGGTGTGGAGCGAGATAATGCTCACCCCGCAGCGGGCAGCCTCGTAGAGGGCCGCACTGCACTGGGGTCGTGTGGCATCCGCCGGACAAAAGGCCTCGGGTGCCTTGATGTATATGGGATGATGCGTCAGCAGCACGTTGGCGCTTGCTTCTTGGGCGCGGCGAACATTAGCCTCGGTCGCATCGAGTGCGCAGGCAACGCCGGTGATCTCCGCGGCCGGATCGCCAACGGAGAGTCCTACGTGATCCCAGCCCTCGGCGTCCGCCTTGGGATAGCGTGCCAGCAGCGCGCGCTCAAGCTCGGCGACGATCATGCGGCACCCACGATCGAGAGCAGCGTTTGGGCGAACTCGTCCAGATCGCTCGGATTCACGCGGTCATCAAAGGAAATGCGCAGTGCGCCCAATGCCTGCTCGCGACCGATGCCCATCGCGCTCAAAACGTGGCTGGGGTCCATACTACCGCTCGAGCATGCCGAGCCTGCCGATACCTCAAAGCCGGCGGCGTCGAGCTTGATGATGAGCTCCTCGGAGTCCATGCCGTCAATGTAGATCGAAACCATACCCGGCAGACGATCGGCCTGCGCGTAGTCGCCCATCGTGGCGTGAATGCGAGGATGGGCCGTAAGCGTGGCGTAGAGCTTATCGGATAAGGCCTGCAGCGTTGTGCGCTCCTGGGCCACATGGGGCGCCAGCGTGCGGGCGGCAGCGGCAAAAGCCAGCTGTGTACGCAGGTCCTGCGTGCCCGCGCGACGTCCGGCTTCCTGTCCACCGCCAAAAATGCGGGGGCGCAGTGGCGTGCGGGTCTTAACGAAAAGCGCGCCGGATGCCACAGGACCGCCAATTTTATGGGCGGCGACGGACATAGCATCGACGCCCAGCTCGGCGGCATCGAGCGGAATGTGCAGATACCCCTGGATGGCATCGGTGTGGAACAGGGCGCCAACGGTATGCGCGGCCGCGGCAAGCTCGCGGATGGGCTGCACCACACCGGTCTCGTTGTTGGCAACCATGATGCTCACGAGCGCCACGTCGTCGCCTAGTAGCTCGACAAGCGCGACAGGCCCAATGTAGCCCGCGCGGCAGGGCTGCACCAGGTCGACGGTAAAGCCGGCGGCACGCAGCAGCTGGAGGTTATCCAAAATCGAATCGTGCTCGATGGCCGAAACGATGACACGATCGCGCTTGCGATCGCGCTGACGAGCGCCCTCGGCAAGACCGAGCAGCGCCAGCTGGTTAGCCTCAGTGCCGCCGTTGGTAAGAATGATCTCGGACGGTCGGACGCGCGCGCCAAAGCTGCGGGCGATCTCGCGACGCGCCACTTCTAGGCGCGCAGCGGCCTTGCGGCCGAGCGAGTGCAGCGAGTTGGGGTTGACGCCGGCAAGCTCGCTGTCGTCATATTCGCGCTGCGCAAGGCGCGCCTCGACGCGCATAGGCGTCGAGGCGGCATAGTCAAGATTCACGGGTATGCGGTTTTGACCTGCGGTCATAAGGGTTTATGCCTCCTGTGCGGCCTCATTGCCCAGCTTCTGCAGCAGCGCAACCTCGGCGGCGGGATCTTCGGACTTAAATACGGCGGAACCGGCTACGAGCACGTTGGCGCCGGCCTTGACGACCTCGGCGATGTTCTTGGAAGAAATACCGCCGTCGACCTCGATGAGGGGCGAAACGCCGTGACGCTCGCACATGGCCTTGAGCTCGTGCAGTTTGGCGATGGTACCGGGGATAAAGCTCTGGCCGCCAAAGCCGGGGTTCACGCTCATCAGCAGCGCCATATCGACGACGTCGATGATGCTTTCGAGCATGCAGACGGGCGTGGCGGGGTTGAGCACCACGCCGGCCTTGACGCCGCGCTGCTGCAGATGGGTGAGCGTGCGGTGCAGGTGTGTGGAGGCCTCGTAGTGCACGGTGATCATATCGGCACCGGCGTCGGCGTACCAATCGACCGTCTCGTCAGGGTTCGACACCATCAGGTGCGCGTCGACCGGTACATCGGTGGAGCGCTTGACGGCCTTAAGGATGTCAACGCCAAAGGTCAGGTTGCCGGTAAAGTGACCGTCCATAACGTCGAAGTGCACGTAGTCGGCACCGGCGATCTTGTCGAGCTCGCCTTTGAGGTTGGCCATGTCGGCCGAAAGGACGGACGGAGCGATTTTGATGGAACCCATGGTAGAAGCCTTTCTGCGCTAGTCGGTGAGTCCGTAGAACTCTTGGGAGGGTACGCGATCGGTAAGGATCTCGAGCGCCCTATCCAAAGTAACACCGTTGTAGAGCGTTTGCTCCACGGCAAAGGTGAGCGGAATGTCTACACCCAGTGAACGGGCGAGCTCGCTGACGCTGCGGGCCGCGACGGCACCCTCCACCACCATATGCGTGCGAGTCTGGTACTCGTCGAGCGACACGCCGTGGGCAAACTCGTAGCCAAAGGTACGGTTGCGCGAATGCTCCGAGGTGCAGGTGGCAATGAGGTCGCCCATGCCGGCAAGCCCCATGCAGGTCATGGCCTGGCCGCCGCGGGCGTGCACCAGTCGGCTGATCTCGGCCAGGCCGCGCGTCATGATGAGGGCGAGCGTGTTGTCGCCCGCACCGCTACCGGCGGAGATGCCGCACACGATGGCGATGACGTTTTTCATGGCGCCGCAGACCTCGACGCCCGTCATGTCCTGCGACAGATAGATGCGAAAAGCCGTGGACAGCAGCAGCTCCTTAAAGGTCTCCCCCACCTGCGAATCTTCACTGGCGATGACGGCGGCCGAAAGCCCGCCGCGGCAGATCTCCTCGGCATGGTTGGGGCCCGAGAGCGCCGCCACACGACACTCGTTGCCGATCTCGCTGGCGATGACCTCGCTCATGAGCAGGCCGGATTCGGGCTCAATACCCTTGGTGAGGCACAGAACCGGCGTCTCGTCCGCGATGAACGGTGCCGCCTGATGGCAAACGTCGCGCAGATGCGTCGAAGGCACGGCAAAGATGATGGCCTCAGCGCCGTCGAGCGCCTGGGCCAAGTCCGTCGTGGCAACAACGTTTTCCGGCAGCACGTAGTCCACCAGATAGCGGGGGTTGTGATGCTCGCCGTTAATGCCGGCGGCCGTCTGCTCGCTATGGGCCCACATGGTCACGCGCTCGGCTCGCGCGGCGGCAAGGCCGGCGACGGCGGTTCCCCAGGAGCCGGAGCCAATCAGCGCAACATTCATGACTCTCTCCTACTTATCGTCGGGCTCGGTGACGCGCTTGGTAAACGAGAGCTTGGACTCCTTACC
>CABQHR010000192.1 GCA_902463875.1 uncultured Collinsella sp. | reverse complement strand
ATCTGGACCAGGTGCTCGCCATTACCTTTACCAAAGATGCCGCGGCCGAGATCCGTGACCGCGTGCGCCGCGCGCTCATCGACGAGGGCATGGACGAGGAGGCCCTGACCGTCGACGATGCGTGGATCTCGACCATTCACGGCATGTGCTCGCGCATCCTGCGCGCACACGCGTTGGAGCTGGGCATCGATCCCGAGTTCACGGTGCTCACCGATACCGACGAGCTTATGGACCAGGCTGTTGAGCATGTGCTGGCCCGCGCGACGGCGCCCGATGCTGCCCCCGAGCTCGCCGCTTCGCTTAAAAGCCTCTACGCCTGGTATCCCATGGCGGGCGAGGGCGGGCCGTTTGGTGCCGGCACCACCATTAAAGGCCTGGTGCGCGACCTGTTGGAGCTATCGAGCCAGCTGCCGGGCGGTATGGACGACGTGTGCGTGGCGCGCGGCCAGGCCGATACCTCGGCACTCGCCGATGCCTATCGATCGGCGCTGGGCGCAAGCAAGGCCGCGACCGAGAAGGCGCAGACGGCACTCGACGCCATCGACGCGTTTGAGGCGAGCGGCAAAACCATGGAGGATGCGGCGCGACTCATGATGTCGTGCACCATGCCGCGGGCGAGCAAGGCGTTCCCCAAGGAGCAGGTCGAGCTGCTCAAGGCCGAGGCCGCCGATGCGTTTATCAATATCGTGCTGGCCTGTGGTGGTCCTGCGCTCGATGCGCTGGTGGGGCTTGCCCGTGCTGTAGAGGCTGAGTACCGCACGCTCAAGGCTGCCCAGTCTGCCCTCGACAACAACGACCTGCTGCGCATGGCCTATGAGGCCCTGCGCGACTACCCGGCTATTCGAGCGGCCTACGAGGGCCGCTTTAAGATGGTCATGATCGACGAGTTCCAGGATACCGACCAGATGCAGGTCGATTTGATACGCTATCTGACGGGTGCGGGGGAGCGCGCGCTGTGCACCGTGGGCGATGCGCAGCAGTCGATCTATCGCTTCCGCGGCGCCGAGGTCGAGGTCTTCCGTCGCCAGGAGCGCAAGGTGGGCGCCTCGGGGGCGGCCGAGGCGGCGGCCGTCGCTGGCGCTGCTGCCGATGTCCCCGCCGGCGAGCTCGTCAAGCTCGTGCGCAACTTCCGCAGCCACGACGAGGTGCTGCGCTATGTGGCTCGCGTCTTCGACGGCGACGACGGCGGCCTGATGCAGGGCTTTTTGGATCTTGAGGCGAGCGACGGCCGCAAGGACACGCTGGTAGCGGACGCCTCGCGTCGTCAGGCGCTCTTTGTTGCCGGCGGCAGTACGCAGGAGCGCACACAGGCCAAGGCCCGCGCGATCGCGGAGCGGTTCCGCGCGCTTGCCGATGCCGGCCAGCCCCAGGGCGGCATGGTGCTGTTGCTGGGCCGCATGACCAACGCCGACGTCTATGCCCAGGCTTTCCGCGATCAAGGACTCGACTGCGTGATCGCGGGTGGCTCGGTCTTTGCCCAGGCAGCCGAGGTGCAGACGGTGCGCGCCCTAGTCTGCGCGCTCGCCAACCCGGCCGATACGGCGCAGGGCCTTATGCCGCTGCTCGCCTCGCCGATGTTTGCGCTCGGCGCCCAGGAGTTCCTGGCGCTGGCGACCAAGCTCGATAGCGAGACAGGGGAGACCTCGCGCCGGAATATCGACGTGGGCATCATGAGCGATTTCGACGTGCCGGGTTTGCAAGACTTGCCGCTCGTGACGCGCGCCCGCGAGGTGCTGCGGTATGCGCTTCGTCGCGTGGGCCGCGATTCGTTCGCTGCCATCGCGCGCGACGTGGTCAACGCCTCCGGTTGGTTTGTGCGTCTGGCACAGCGTGGTCCCGAGGGCAAGGCCATCGCCGCCAACGTGCTCAAGGCGCTTGATGCCGTGGCCGAGGCGGAGGCCGAGTTCGGTAACTCGCCGCGTTCCATTGCGCTTGCCTTCGACCGCTTCTTGGCGGGCAAGGAGGCCCCGGGCGCGCTCAACGAGGAGGGCGACGGCGCGGTGCGCATCATGACGGTGCATGCCTCCAAGGGCCTGGAGTATCCGGTCGTGGCGGTTGCGGAGTGCTTTGGCGTGCGTAAGTCCTCGGGTGCGGCTCAGATGGGGCGTGTCGAGGGCGGAGCGCAGATCGTGGCGCTGCCGGCACGCTTCGACGGCGTTAAACTCGCGGACGGCACGTTCGTAAAGGGCGATGACGTCAAAAAGCAGTTTGAGCATGCGTTTAAGGGCAAGGGCACGTCGTTGTGGCTGCCGCCGGAGCTCATGGAGGACGTCTGTGCGACGGGCTCTCCCGCCGAGGCATTTGCTCGCCTGCGCAACGACGACCTGCAGCTTTCGCTCGAGGAGCGGGCCCGTTTGCTCTACGTTGCCATGACGCGTGCGCGCGAGCTGGTGATCTTGGCGATGGATGCCGGCGTGAGCCGCGGCAAGCTGTGCGCGCCGACCTTCGACGTCGAGACCGATCTGACCTACGACGTGCTGCGTCGTATTTTGCCGACCGACGCTCAGGACATGCCTCAGCTCGATGCCGACCGTTTGGTGTTCGACAACTCCCAGCCGGGGGATTACGAGCTTATCTCGCTGGCGAACTTTACGTTTTGCGAGCAGGCGTTTGAGGCCAACGCTTCGTTGGATGCCGAGGGCAGGCTTGTCCGAGGTGGTGTGGAGGCGGAGGGTGCCGGTGCAGATGCTCGCGCTGCCGTTCCCGGTCCTGCCGACCCCGAACCCGATACATTTGAGCTTGTTTATCCCCAGGCGGTTGGTGTGCGTATGGGCACCTGCCCGTATCCGGCGCGCGATTCGTACAGCTATTCGTCGATTGCCGCGGCGCTGCATGCCGAGGCCGAGGACCGTGCCGCCGAGGCGCGCGTGCCCATGGATGAGGCCGGCGATGATGTGGAGTCGGATGGCTCCGAGATGACGGATGCAGACGTGGCCGCCACTGAGCCCACCGGCAACCCCATGGCACTGGGCTCGGCCTTCCACGCCGCCTGCCAGTGGCTCATCGAGATGGGCGCCGATGAGCTGCCCGTCGCGCGTGCCGATGCGCTGGCGCGTCTATGGCACCTGACACCGGAGCAGCGCGAGCGTTTTGACGTTGCCCTAAATCGCTGGCTTAGGTCGTCGGTTCGTGCCGAGCTGCTCGCCTGGCCGTGCGTCCGTGCCGAGGTACCGTTCTTCTCGTTGGGCTGCGAGGACGAGGACATCGCCCGCTACGGTTCGTATGCCGAGGGCGCCATCGATGCTTTGGCGACCGATCCGGCAGACCCGTCGCGCGCGCTAGTCATCGACTACAAGACGGGCGGCACGCCGGACGAGACGCCGGAACAGCTGCAGGAGAAGCATGCCCTGCAGGCGCGCGTCTACGCTGATGTTCTACGCAAGGCGGGCTTTAAGACGGTGACCGTCAAGTTCGTCCGTGTGGAGCAGGCCGATCCCGCCAACCCCTGCGAGCCCCAGGTGGTCACCTACAACT
>CABQHR010000191.1 GCA_902463875.1 uncultured Collinsella sp. | reverse complement strand
GTACTACGCCGCCCCCACCCAGCCGAGGATATCGCCATCGCCACCATGGAGCTTGCAGGCAAACCCCAAAAGCGCAAACGAGCCTTCTGCCGCTTCTACTGGGGCGGCAAGCCCGCGCATATCCGTTAGCGTCTTTATGTCCGCTTACCTGCGGGAGGCCCCTATATATCATCCCGTGCTCAAACATTCTCGCGGGGCGCTCGTATCCCTCCCGCCCGCTTCTCACACATATCATTCCATGCTCAAACATTCTCGCTTCGCTTCGCTCGCTGCGAAACTGCGCGTGGAACGATATGTGTGAGAAGCGGGCGGGCGACTACTCGCTTGAAAACAATAATCAATCTTTCTGATAAGCAGATGCGGCAAAGGAACAGTCCCTTTGCCGCATCTGCTTGCTGCAATTAGTTTCTTTGGTTCGCCTTCGCAGCTTCTAATACGAGGATTCGGCGCAGCCGGTAGTGCGTAAACGTAGCTGGCCAGCCCGACCCGCCTATATATCGTCCCACGCGCAGTTTCGCAGCGAAGCGAGAATGTTTGAGCATGGGATGATATATAGGCGGGTCGGGCCGGCCAGCGGACAGTACGTAAACGACTAGGCGACGCCGCTGGAGCCGAAGCCTCCTTTGCCTCGGTCGGTTTCGTCTAATTCGGCTACTTCTACGAGGTTGACCGTGGGGACTTCTTGGATGACGAGTTGGGCTATGCGGTCGCCTTTATTGATTTGAATGTTAATGGAGGGATCCAGGTTGATGAGGATAACCTTGAGTTCCCCTCGGTAGTGGGCGTCGATGAGGCCCGGCGTATTGACTATAGACAGGCCCTGCTTGATGGCCAAGCCGCTGCGGGGTTGGACGAAGCCGGCGTAGCCGTCGGGCAGAGCGATGGCCAGGCCCGTGGAGACCAAACGGCGCTCAAAGGGCTTCAGAACGCAGTCCTCGTTAGAACGTAGGTCCAGACCGGCGTCTGTGGGGTGAGCGTATTTGGGAAGCTCAACCGAGGGGTCGAGACGTTTAATGTTGACGGTAATGTTGGACATGGAATCACCTTAGCTTGTCGAGCTCTTGCAGAAACTCATCGACGTCTTTGAAATCGCGGTAGACCGAGGCAAAGCGGATGTACGCCACCTTGTCAATCTTGGCCAAGCGCTTGAGCACCATGTCACCCAACTCATGGGACGTGACGGCCGTCAGTGTGCGAGAGCGCAGCTCGACCTCGATGTCGTCGATAATCTCATTGAGCTTCTTAGTGTCGATATCGCGTTTGATGGTGGCGCGCATCAAGCCGACAAGAAGCTTATTGCGATCGAACCGCTGCTTGGTTCCGTCTGACTTAATGACCTCGATAGGGTCCTCGCATCGCTCGAACGTTGTAAAGCGGTAGTTACACGAGCAACATTCGCGACGGCGCTTAATGGTGTTATTTGACTCCTGCATACGGGAATCAACGACGCGGGTATGTGCCTTGCCGCATTTGGGACAGCGCATGGTACCTCCTCTTAAACGATAACAAGGGTACCATGCGCAGCTCGATAATGATTACGAACGAGCAGGAACCTTAAGATGCGCACCGGCGGCGAGCGAACCATGCTCCAGATGATTGACGTTACGGATCATGTCGGAAGTCTCTTGCGTGGAAAGGCCTTCGATTGGATATTCCTCGGCAAGCGACCAAAGAGAATCGCCAGGCTGAACGCGAATGGTCTCGTATGTAACGTTGGAAACGGACTCGGCATACGCGGCATGACGAGCGCTAAAGACCGACGTAGCGAGGACAAAGAAGAGCGTAAGCGCAACGGCGACGGCGACAATCGTCGGAACCTTCAGGGCAACGCGGGCCGGCGCGACTACAGCCTGCTGATTGCGGGCAGGCTTTACGGTCAAAGGCTGAAAGCCGGAGCGGCCACCCTGAACAACCGTAAAAGTGGGTTCTGCAGGCGTCTCGAGCTTAAGGGCGAGGTTTCCCTGGACCATATTCGTTGCGTTCATCATGTTCTCCTCTCGCGTGTTTTGCTGAGAACAGTTTTATCAAGCCGCGCGGACAAAAATGTCTAGCGCGAGAACGAATGTTCGGTTATTATTATCTTCGAACAGTTGTTCCTGTCAAGCGAAATTCGAACATTTGTTTGACATGGGTAGAGAGGATGCCCTGATGGCTCGCAAAATTACCAAGCGTCAGCAGCAAATTTACGACTTCATCAAGGAATATCAGCAGGAGAAGGGTTATCCGCCCAGCGTGCGCGAGATGGCTTCTGCCGTGGGCCTTTCCTCCCCCAGCACCGTGCACGCCCATCTCTCTGCCCTGGAGGCGCGCGGGCTACTCAAGCGCGATGCCACCAAACCGCGCGCCCTGGAACTCTTTAACGAGGATGGTTCCTCTGTCTCAATTTCTAAATCTGACGAGCCCACAGCACCTCGCGGAACGGTCTCGCTGCCGCTCGTTGGTCGCGTCGCGGCTGGGATTCCCATTCTGGCCGAGCAGAATATCGAAGACACGTTTACTATCCCGACCGAAATCGCCACTGATCAGGGTTCCTTTATCCTTGAGGTGCATGGGAGCTCAATGATCAATGTCGGCATCTTCAATGGCGATTACATCATCGTCCGTGAACAAAAAAGTGCCATGAACGGCGAAATTGTCGTGGCCATGATTGATGGTTCGGCGACCGTCAAGACGTTCTACAAGGAGCAGGGGCGTGTGCGCTTGCAGCCTGAGAATGACACCATGGAACCTATCTATGCAACGAATCCCGTTATCCTGGGCAAAGTCGTCGGCTTGATGCGCCGGTTCTCGTAATGCAAAAACGCATCACCATCTTTGATACCGTCCGCGGGTTTACGATGATTTCAATGGCAGGTTTTCACGCTTGCTACGATTTCGCGTACCTGTACGACTGGGATATGCCATGGTTTACCCAGACTGTCTTTCAAGACATCTGGCGCGCCAGCATCAGCTGGGTATTTTTGTTTATCGCGGGTTGGATGTGCACTCTTTCGCGCAACAATGTTAAACGAGCGGCCAAGTACGCTGCCGCAGCTTTGGTCGTCTGGATCGCAACAACGCTCGTATCGGTCGACGATTCAGTGAACTTTGGCATCATTTATTGCATGGCGGCGTGCACGGCGGTGGTTGCACTCACCCGTCCGCTGCTCCAAAAATTACCGGGCTCGTGGGGCATCGCGGCGTGCCTTGTTCTTTTTGCCCTAACCTGGGGCATTCCAAAAGCGGTCTACCCACTCCCCTACCTGGCATGGCTAGGATTTCCGGGCCCGGGTTTTGTTTCGGGAGACTACTATCCGCTCATTCCGTTTGTCTTTATGTACCTTACCGGCTATTTTGCTGCCCAGGTAGCACAAGCATCAAGCCTCGAAGCGCCAGAATGGACCTACGCCAATCACATCCCGGCGCTCGCCAGCCTTGGACGCCATGCACTCCCCTTTTATCTGCTGCATCAGCCCATCATTCTGGGCATTTTGGAGCTCGTCT
>CABQHR010000190.1 GCA_902463875.1 uncultured Collinsella sp. | reverse complement strand
TCTGATGTTAAAAAGTGCAAGTTGAAGCCCACCTACGACTTCAAGCCCGCGAAGGAAGGAAAGTAAGATGGCAGCATCCGACATGATGTCCGCCCTGATGGAGCTTTGCCAGGAGAAGCACATCGACCAGCTCTACCTGATCGACCGCCTGGAGCAGTCGCTCGCCAAGAGCTATGCCGAGATCCTGCATCTTGAGTGGGGCGCCAAGGTGACCATCGACCGCACCACCGGCAAGATCTACGTCTACCGCCTGGAGCCGATCGACGATTCCATGGACGAGGAGGGCAACTTCACCGAGTTCGAGGAGATCGACGTCACCCCCAAGAATACGAGCCGCATCGCTGCCCAGCACGCTAAGGCCGAGATCAACGCCATCGTGCGCAACTCCGCTCGCGAGCAGATCTACGAGGAGTTCTCCGGTCGTATCGGTGACCTCATCAGCGGTACCGTGCTGCAGTCCACACCCGACTTCACGATCGTCAAGATTCGCGAAGGCGTCGAGGCCGAGCTGCCGCACTTCGATCAGCGCCGTTACGAGAACGAGCGCAACGAGCGTCCGATGGGCGAGCGTTACCTGCACAACCAGCACATCAAGGCCGTGATCATCGACGTTCGCGACCCCAACTCCAACCTGCAGCCGGTTCGTGGCGAGCACAGCCGTCCGCCGATTGTCATCTCCCGTACCCACCCCGAGCTCATGCGTCGTCTGTTTGAGCAGGAGGTGCCCGAGATCTATGAGGGCACCGTCCAGATCAAGTCGATCGCCCGCGAGCCCGGCCAGCGTTCCAAGGTCGCCGTCCACTCACTCGACGACCGCCTGGATCCCGTGGGCGCCTGCGTCGGCCCCAAGGGCAGCCGTGTTCGCGCTGTCGTGGGCGAGCTCCGCGGCGAGCGCGTCGACGTCATCCTGTGGGATGCCGATCCTGCCGTCTACGTCGCCAACGCCCTTTCGCCCGCTAAGGTCACCCGCGTCCTCATCGACGAGGAGAAGGCCTACGCCGGCGTCATCGTGCCCGACGACCAGCTGTCCCTCGCCATCGGCAAGGAGGGCCAGAACGCCCGCCTCGCCGCGCGCCTGACCGGCTGGCACATCGACATCAAGTCCGAGACGCTTGCCGCCGACATCCTCAAGAACGTTCCCGTTCACGAGGAGCCCGCCGCCGACCTGATCGGTGACGAGGAGGACGAGGATGTCCGCCGCTGCGAGTATGTGTCCGAGGACGGCATCCAGTGCCGCAACCAGGCTCGTCCCGGCTCCCGTTTCTGCGGTGTCCACGACACCGACGCCTTCGATGATGCGGAGGACCTGATCTAGCGCGCGGTCGCGCCGGGCGGGCCCCGGCGCGTCTCCCACGCTCGTTCAGTCTCTAGGCACCCAAGGTGCCAGAAAGGGTAGGTGAAGTCATATGGCAAAAGTCCGTGTGTCCACCCTGGCCAAAGAGTTCGGCATGACCTCCAAGGAACTGATGGGTCATCTCGCCGATATGAAGATTCCCGCTAAGTCCGCTTCCTCCACCTTGGAGGACGCCTATGTCGCCATGGTCCGCAAGCAGCTCGCCTCGGTGATCGAGGCCCGCGCTCAGGAAGTCGAGGCCGCCAAGCAGGCCGAGGAGCAGGCAGCTGCCGCCGAGGAGGCCGCACGCGCCGCCGAGGCCGAGCGCGAGCGCATCGCCGCCGAGAAGGCCCGCGAGGAGGAGCGCCGCCAGTTTGCCGCAGCCCAGGCTGCCGAGGAGGCTGCCCGCGCCGAGGCCGAGGCCAAGAAGAAGGCCGAGCAGGAGCGCCTTGCCCGCGAGAAGGAGGAGGCTGCCCGCGAGGCCCAGCGCCGCGCCGTTCCCGCTTCCGACTCCGGTTCGCGCTTCCGTTCGCTGCTCGACCAGATCGCCGCACAGGAGACCGTGCTCAAGGAGAAGAAGGACGCCGAGGACAAGGCCAAGGCCGAGCGCGCCGCCGAGCGCGGTAACCGTCGTGGCGGCAACAACGACCGCCGCGGTGGCCGTCGTAACGATCGCAACGCTTCCGACAACAACTCCGAGCGCAACGCCTCCGAGAGCCGTCCGCACAGCCATCGCACCAACGCCAGCAACAACGTCGCTGCCGGCATGGACTTCCCCAACCCCGATAAGCAGGGCAAGGGCAAGAAGCGCAAGGGCGGTCACAACAACGAAGAGGACCACTACAGCCGCATGGCTCGCGAGGCCGAGGAGTACAGCCGCGAGAAGGTCCTCGAGGAGGCCCGCGCTGCCGTCGAGGAGGCCTCTCGTGAGTCCACCGGTCGCCGCAAGAAGCGCAAGGAGAAGCGCGAGCGCGAGGCTGCCAAGGCTCAGGAGGAGCGCAAGATTGAGGAGGCATTGGCCCAGGGCGTGAACCCCGAGGAGCTCGACGCCATCAAGGTTTCCCAGGGCGTTACCGTCCAGGAGCTCGCCGAGGCGCTCGACGTTCCGGCCAACGACATCATCAAGCGCCTGTTCCTGCTGGGTACGCCGCTCACCATGACGCAGTCCATGTCCGATGACCTCGTCGAGCTCGTTGCCGACGACCTGGGTCGTCAGATCAAGATCATCACCCCCGAGGAGGAGAACACCTTCTCGTTCTACGACGATCCCGCCGACCTTAAGCCGCGCGCACCGGTCGTCACCGTCATGGGCCACGTCGACCACGGCAAGACGTCGCTGCTCGACGCCATCCGTCACACCGGCGTTGCTGCCGGCGAGGCGGGCGGCATTACGCAGGCCATCGGTGCTTCGCAGGTCATGATCAACGACCGCAAGATCACCTTCATCGATACCCCCGGTCACGCCACCTTTACGGCTATGCGTGCCCGTGGCGCCAAGGTGACCGACATCGTCATTCTGATCGTGGCTGCCGACGACGGTGTCATGCCCCAGACGGTCGAGTCGATCAACCACGCCAAGGCCGCCGGCGTACCCATCGTTGTCGCCGTCAACAAGATCGATAAGCCCGGCGCCAACCCCGACCGTGTGCGTCAGGAGCTCACCGAGTACGGCGTCATCCCCGAGGAGTGGGGCGGACAGAACATGTTCGTCAACATCTCGGCCAAGCAGAAGATCGGTATCGACGATCTGCTCGAGACCGTGCTGCTCCAGGCAGATGTGCTCGAGCTCAAGGCCAACCCGGACACCTTTGCCTCCGGCAACGTCCTCGAGGCCAAGCTCGACAAGGGCCGCGGCTCGGTCGCTACTGTGCTCGTGACCCGCGGTACCCTGCACGTGGGCGATACGCTTGTCGCCGGCCTCACCTACGGCCGCGTCCGCGCCATGCTCGACCCCAAGGGCCGCGCCGTCACCGAGGCCGGTCCCTCCGACGCCGTTGAGATCCTGGGCCTGCAGTCCGTGCCCAACGCCGGTGACGAGTTCCGTGTGTTCGAGGACGAGCGCGAGGCTCGCGCCCTTGCCGACGAGCGTTCGCTCAAGGCCCGTATCGAGGAGCAGAGCCGCGTCAAGCACGTCACGCTCGAGAACCTCTTCGAGACCATTGCCGACGCCGAGGTCAAGGAGCTCAACCTGATCATCAAGGCCGACGTCCAGGGTT
>CABQHR010000189.1 GCA_902463875.1 uncultured Collinsella sp. | reverse complement strand
CTCCCACATATGTGCTCTATGAAGGGTGAATTACGCGTTCGCGAGCGGGCGTACGCTGACCCTGTGCTTGATACCCTTGTGGAACTCAACGGTACCGTCGACCAGCGCGAACAGCGTGTCGTCCTTGCCACGGCCAACGTTCTCACCCGGGTGGATGTGCGTGCCGTGCTGACGGACGAGAATCGTGCCCGTGGTTACCGTCTGGCCGGCGAAGCGCTTCGTGCCAAGGCGCTGACCGCGGGAGTCACGGCCATTACGGGAGGAACCGAGTCCTTTTTTGTGTGCCATTGTGTATACCTACTCTTTCGTTACGAGTGTAATCTACTCGGCGACGGGAGCCTCGGCAACAGCCTCGGCCTCTGCCTTGACAGCCTTCTTGGCGCGGGAGGTAGCCTGAACCTTCACGATCTTCAGCTTGGTGAGCTGCTGACGGTGACCCTTCAGACGACGATAGCGCTTACGCTTGTGGAACTTGAAGACCAGCTGCTTCTCGCCCTTGAACTGCTCAACGATCTGAGCGGTAACCTTGGCCTTGGCCAGCTTGTCGGGATCGGTGACGATCTTCTTACCATCGTTGAGGAAGATGACCGGCAGGGTGACCTTGTCGCCCTCATTGCCCTCGATCTTCTCGACGGTGATGACATCGTCGGTGGCGACCTTGTACTGCTTGCCGCCCGTGTTAACGATTGCGTACATGTTTACTTGCCCTTCATGCATCAGTTAGTGCAACAGCCGAATATAGTAGCAGGCGATAATACCCCCGTCAACGAGTATGTGGAGCAAATCCACAAGTTCGCACAGGTATGGGGCTGACGAGTCGGCCCTCGTCGTCCTCGCATGCTTGATTCTGACGCTCGACATCGTAGGAGCAGATGGTCACGAGGTCTTGCATACCGGTGGAAACAATAGGTGCATCGACGCCCGGGGTCAAGCCCTGCAACAAAACATCAGCAGCAGAAAGCAAAATCTCCGGACGCATGGAGCCCTCGTTGTCGGCATGGGTGTCGAGCATGAGCACCAGATGGTCCGGACGCTCCCCCGCCGTAAGCTCATAGCCCACCAGTGTGTGGTCAAGGTCTAAGCGCTTGCTCTTCTTGCCGCGTGCGTAGTCGATGCCATGGCCTGCACGCAACGTATCGATCGCGGCGCGTACCTTGTCGGCGCTCACGGGGGCCTCGGAGTCCAGGTGCAAGTCGATGCGGTACGACAGACGCGTAAGCTGAGCCGTCAGCGCCGGCGTGCGCACGTCGATGTAGGCAGCCTCGATAGGCGCCAGATCGGCAGGCGATGCAGCGGCCAAGCGCTCAAAGGCCTCGTCGAGAGCGACGAACTCGGTCATAAACAGGTCATACCACTCGCAGGTCGACGACGTGCCCACGGGCAGCGCCGACGAAAAGCCCACGCGCATATGCGGCGAGAAACCCTGCGTCACGGCATAGGGCAGGCCCGCACGGCGCACGATGCGTTCAATGGTATGGATTAGTTCCAGATGGCCCAGGTACTTAAGGCGATCACGCTTGCCGTAGCGAACGCGCAGCCTAAAAAGCGTGGGATTGTCGGTCAAGCGCTCACTCATGCGCGATCACCCATCAATACGTTCTTGGCGTGGAGCGTGGGACAGATTCCGCAGCCGGTGCACGACGTGCGGGTACAATCGGGCGTCGTGACGCCCTCGAGCGAACGGCGGTATTCGCGCTCGAGGAAGCCGCGCGAGCAGCCGGGGCTCACGTGCTCCCAAGGCAGGCGCCAATCCAGCTCGTAGGGCAGGTGCACCAGCTCATTGAGGTCGATGCCGTTTTTGGCAGCGGCCTCCTTCCAGTTGTCGAGCGAGAAGTGCTCCACCCAGGCGTCGAAGCGCGAGCCCGCACGCCAGGCATCGATAATGACCGGCGTCATATCGCGACCGGCACGGGAGAGCGCGGCCTCGATAAGCGAGGTCTCCGCATCGTGGTAGTGTACGCGAACGGCACGGTTGCGCACGCTCGTGATGAGCAGCTTCTGGCGGCGCTTGACGTCGTCGTAATCGAGCTGCGGGCACCACTGGAAGGGTGTTGCCGCCTTGGGGATAAAGACCGAAACAGAGATAGACACCGAGATAGACCCGCGGCGCGCCTTGGGCACCACGGAGCGGCCGAGCTCCAGCACGTGATCGGCCAGGTTGGCGATAGCCACGATGTCCTCGTCGCGCTCGCCGGGAAGGCCCATCATGAAGTAGAGCTTCATGCGGTTCCAGCCGGCCTCGAAGGCTGCCTTGGCCGCGCGATCCAAGTCCTCCTCGGTCACGTTCTTGTTGATGATGTCGCGCATACGCTGGCTGCCCGCCTCGGGCGCGAACGTCAGGCCGCCCTTCTTTTCGCCGGCGACCGACTCGGCCATATCAACGCCAAACGAATCCAAGCGCTGCGACGGAATGGACACGCGAATACCCGTGTCCTCCAGACGGCGGTTGAGCCTACCGAGCACGTCGCGGATACAGGAGTGGTCGGTCGTCGAAAGCGAGGTAAGCGACACCTCGTCATAGCCAGTCTTTTCCAAGCCCTGGATCACCGATGACACAATCTGGTCGGCCGAGCGCTCGCGTACCGGACGATACGTCATGCCTGCCTGGCAAAAACGGCAGCCACGGGCGCAGCCACGCAGGATCTCGATAGACAGGCGATCGTGGACGAGCTGCGCATACGGCACGCACGACTGAGAAAGCGGATTGGTGGCACCAAAGTCCTCGACGACGCGCTTGTAGACTACCGGCGGGACGTCCTTGCCCTCGCGCGGCACGGTGTAGCCATGCGGCGAGCAGGGCTCGTCATGACGCACCTCATACAGGGACGGCACATAGGTACCGGCGACCGTCGCGAGCTGCTCGACAATCTGAGCGCGCGAGACGCCCTCGTCGCGCAAGCGGCGATGCAGCTGGCAGATCTCGAGCAGCGACTCCTCGCCCTCGCCAATGAGGATGGCATCGAAGAACGCCGCGTACGGCTCGGGGTTATACACCGAGGGACCACCGGCGACGATAATGGGATCGTCCTCGGTGCGGTCGGCAGCCAACAGCGGAATGCCGGCAAGATCGAGCGCTTCGAGGAAGTTCGTCACAGCCATCTCGTGCGGCACGTGCATGCCGACGATGTCGAACGAGGCCACGGGCGCTGCGCCCTCGAGCGACAGCAGCGGAATCCCCGCCTCGCGCATGGCATCGCCCATATCGGGCCACGGCACGTAGCCGCGCTCGCAGGAGATGCCCTCGGCCTGATTAAGGATGTTGTAGAGAATGGCGATGCCCTGGTTGGGCAGACCGACCTCATACACGTCCGGATAGATCATGCAGCAGCGATAGTCGGCATCGGCCTTTGAAAGCGTGCCCCACTCGTGGTCGATATAGCGACTCGGCTTTTCGACCTTGGCGAGCAGCGGCTCAATTAAATGAAAACAGTCTTGATACGGAACGCGCAACGGAAAACCCCTAAGCAGCGAGATCGGATGCGTCTTGGTAGGACGCCATAGGACGGGTAGCGCCCGCGACCGTGGTCACCAGATCGCGAACGCGGGAGAACGTGGCAGTGACCACCTCGTTGGC
>CABQHR010000188.1 GCA_902463875.1 uncultured Collinsella sp. | reverse complement strand
AACCGCCGCGGTTGCCAAGACCGGTGAGCTGGTCGGTAAAAGCGGTCTTGATCAGATCATCCTGACGCTCGAGAAGGTCACGGATGGTCTTTTCGAGCGTTTCGGTGTAATTGCTGACAGTATCCATGTTCTAAGCGGCTTTCTGAGGTCGGGGCGGATTGCGTCGGGCGAGCCCGTTGTGTACACGCGTCGTTGCTCAGCGTATTGCGTGTATCCAGGCCTCCGCCTTGCTGCGTTGTTGGGTTACTTTGCCGGCTAATGTTCGCTGTTGATAACTGCTGAGTAGTATAAACAACAGTACAAAATTATATAGGGGTGCCCATACTATGGGTGACAATTATTTGCCAAGCGGTAACACGACGATGCGATGTTCGATGAAAATGCGACTGAGACGATATATGTTGACGGGTATACTTGTCCCGTTTTAAAACGCAGGAACGGAGATGGTCGCATGGCACAGCCGAATACGACGTGCACGGTGGGGCTTGCGCTCGAGGGAGGCGGCTACCGCGGTATGTATACGGCGGGCGTGCTCGACGTTTGGATGGAACGCGGTTTGACCTGCGACCATATGGTGGGCGTTTCGGCGGGCGCGGCGTTTGGCTACAACTTTAAATCGCGGCAGATCGGCCGCGCCATTCGCTACAACAAAGCCTATTGTGCCGATAAGCGCTATGCGAGCGTGACGAGCTGGTTGCGAACCGGAGACATATTCAATGCCGATTTTGCCTATCACGAGGTGCCCATCGAGCGCGATCCCATCGACCTGGAGACATATCGCGCCTGCCCCATGCGGTTTACGTGCGTGTGTACCGATATCGAGACGGGCGAGGCCGTCTATCACGATTTGCCGTATGGTGACGAGCGCGATATCGAGTGGATCCGGGCGTCGTCTGCTATTCCCGTGGCAACGCGTCCTGTCGCTATTGACGGGCATAAATATCTGGATGGCGGCGTGGCCGATTCCATTCCCAGTGCTTGGCTGTTTGCGCAGGGGTATGACCGCAACGTGGTGGTGCTGACGCAGCCGGCGGGCTTTGTAAAGCAGCCCAACAGCGTGATGCCCATGCTGCGTCGTGTGTTCCGTCACTACCCGGAGTTTGTCGCAGCGCTTGAGCATCGGCATGAGGTCTACAATGCTACGCTCGATGACCTGGCACGTCGCGAGGCCGCCGGCGAGGTCTTTGTGGTGCGGCCGAGCGAATCGGTAAAGGTGCCGTCGCTGTGCCGCGAGCCCGATGAGCTCGAGCGCATCTATCAGATAGGCCGCCGCGATGCGGAAGCGACGTTGCCGGCGCTGGAAGCGTATCTGGCGGGGTAAGGGCTGCGGCGGGCTCGGCGGAAACGGCATCCCAGAATTTGCGCTCAGACTGGGACACAGTTTCCCGCTGGTCCTCTATACGGAAAGCGCATCCCGGAATGGACGTCCAAACTGGGATGCGCTTTCCATTGCTGAAGATATGAGGCCGCGGAGCAGCTGCTCGGCCTATGTCTATGCCTGCTGCCAGGTGTCGACAAGCTCCTTGGCCGCGGCGTGGGGGTCATCGGCGCAGCAGACGGCGCTCACCACAAAGAAGCCGTCGACGCCGGTGGCCTTGAGCTGCGGCAGGTCGGCCGTCTTGACGCCGCCGCCCACCACGATGGGCACGGGGCTTGCCGCGTGGAGCGCGGCCAGGTCCTCAAAGCTCTTGGTGATGATGGAGCCGTCGGCCGCGCGTCCGCAATCGCGCTTGGTCTCGGTCTCGTGGAGTGGGCCGATGCCTAGGTAATCGACCAGGCTCATGTCGGCGGTTTTGACGTACTCGAGCATCTCCTCGCAACGGGCGGAAAGGCCCACGATGGCATCGGGGCCCAGCAGCTTGCGACAGACCTCGACGGGCATATCGCTCTGACCCACGTGCACGCCGTCGACAGCAATACCCTGCTCGCGCGCGGCGAGCACGCAGTCAAGGCGGTCGTCGATCAGCAAGGCGACCTGACCGGTCTTGCCCGCACGGGCGATAGCCTGCGCGGCGTCGTCGGTCAGCGCGATGATCTCGCGCGCGCTTGCCACCTTGGAGCGCACCTGGATGCAGGTAAAGCCGGCGTCGAGCGCCTGAGCCACTACATCGCCCACAGGGCGGCCCAGCGTGTTTTCGGGGCCGAGCACCAGATAGGCCGAGATATCAAGGTTGTCGCGGATGCTCATTATGCTTCCTCCTGCTTTTTGATCTGCGCTTCCATGCGCTCGAGTTTGCCGTTCATGGTGTCAGTAAACCCGGGGCGAATATCTGCCTTGAGCACAACTTCGGTGCGGATGCCCTTGTTTGCCAGGACAAAGGTGGCGTCGCGCACGACCTGCATGACCTCGTCCCAGTCACCTTCGATCTCGGTGAACATCGAGGTGGTGCGGTTGGGAAGGCCGCTCTCGCGAATGACGCGTACGACCTCGGCGACCTCGGCGGACAGTTCATCGCCGGTGCCGCACGGGGCGATGGCCACGGCGACGAGCGTGTTCATGCCGGCGTTGGTTGCGGGCTCGGACATGGCTTATGCCTCCTCGAGCTCGAGTCGGTTATCGGCGATGTCTTGGGCGGTCGCGCGGTAGAGCTCGTCGATAAAGGCGACCTTAAAGCTCGCCGGGGCATCGGCGACGGCTGCCGCACGCGTGCCGGCGACGTTGTAGACGGCGGTGCCGCAGATGGCTGCCGTAAACGGGTCGGCAGCGCAGGCGTACACGGCCAGCACGCCGCCCTGCGAGCAGCCGCAGCCGGTGATCTTGGACATGAGCGGGCTGCCGCCGTGGGACTTGGCCACGGTCGTGCCGTCGGTGATCAGATCGACCTCTCCCGAGATCACTACGGCGCCACCGGTGTAGCGTGCGAGCGCTACGGCAGCATCGCGGGCAGCGTCAACCGTGTCGGTCGTGTCGACGCCTCGTACACGGCTCAGATCGGCCGTCTCGCCCTCAAGGCCCCACAGGCCGGCGAGCGCGATAATCTCGGAAGCGTTGCCGCGCACGATGGCGGGCTTGTACTGCTTGAGCTCGTTTACCAGCTGAGTACGCAGGCTACCGATGCCCAGACCCACCGGATCGAGCACCCAGGGCTTGCCGGCGTCGTGTGCCGCCTTGGCCGCGCGGGGAATCGTCTGCCCGTAGATGGGGAAGAGCGTGCCCATGTTGAGATAGATGGCGCCGCCGCCGGCAACGAGCGCCTCGCCCTCGTCGGGCAGATAGACCATGGCGGCCGAGCCGCCCACGGCGAGCTGCGCGTTGGCGACAAAGTCAATCGTCACCGTGTTGGTGATGGAGCCGGCCATCGGGTTGGTGGCGCGAATCGCCTCTACGGCCTTGACCACCTGTTGCTTAAGCTGTTCCGAATCAATCACTGCACATGCCTCCTTGGCATAGAAAAGGGGCGCTGTGCATAGACAGCGCCCCTGTAAAGGCGGCATGCTCCCTACGCCAGCATTAACTGACAGGTTCAAAGGATTGGACCCATTGCCCTCTCAGCCTTGTGGTTTGCACCGCCGGCACTCCCGCATCGAATCTGTTGCTCCCTATACTAGCGCACCTGCCAAAAAGGGACAGGTTTATTTTGG
>CABQHR010000187.1 GCA_902463875.1 uncultured Collinsella sp. | reverse complement strand
TTGCAATTTCAAAAAGATGATTGAGGCAGAATGTCAATTCTGGTCTAACAGAGCCATAAAAAAACCGCCCCGTATGGAGCGGTTTTGCCCTTTATATATCGAGCGCCTCGGCCATCGCTGCCGTAGTGATTGCCGTGGTTCCACAGCAACTGCCCACCATTGCGGCACCGGCATGTCTCCATTCGATGCATGCGCGCGCGAAAGCTTCAGGGTTCTCGTGCCATACGGGGCCATCCTGAGTCTGGACCGGATCGCCCACGTTGGGACGCACCGTGACGGGAGTAGTCGCCGATGCAACCATCCTGGGCACCGCCGCGTTCGCGGCCGCAAGCGAACAGCAATTAACACCAACCGAGTTTGCGCCGTGTTTTTCGGCGTACAAAACGGCTGCCTCGATGTTGAGGCCATCGCCCAACAGGTCGCCTTTGCCATCAACGACAAAACTCACCAGGACAGGCATGCCGTCAGCGGCATCTCGAGCGCCGGCAAGCATGGGCTGCAAATTACGGATAGACGTCACCGTCTCGATCAGCAGACCATCAACACCAGCATTGAGCAAGGCGTGCGCCTGTTCGCGCGCAATGCCTCGGATTTCACGATACTCGGCAGAATCCTCGGCAAACCACTCAATACCGATCGGGCCCATCGAGCCCAGCAGCAGCTGAGGGTGCGCCTGGCGGGCATCATCGACGGCCCCACGATTGACCTCCGCCACGGACGGCACAATCTGGTCGTGCTTGAGGGCATAGCTTGATGCCTGAAAGGTGTTGGTAATGAGCACCTGCGCACCGGCGGCGACATACAAGCGATGGATACGAGAAACGGTCTGCGGCTCTGCCAGATTCCAAAACGCCGGTGGAATATCGGCGGCATCGTACTCACTCAACAGAACACTGCCCATGGGGCCCTGCGCCAACAAGGTCTCGCTCGACAAGCGGCGCGTAAGTTCCTCGGCACCAAAGCGGTTGTAATAACTCGTATCCATATATATCCCGCTATTCCTCGACGCTGATTCCCTGCTTTTCGAGATAGGCGAGCCAGCGGCTCATCGTGTCCTCGGATAGCGCATGCTCCATCATGCAGGCCTCGGAATCGGCTCGCTCAAATTCGACACCGAGCTCCTGAACCAAAAACGTGCGGATGAGGCGATGACGGTACCAGATAGCCGTGCCAACCTCGCGGCCGCGATCGGTCAGGATTACCTTGCCATAGTGCGATTGCTCGACAAGCTCGGATGCCTTGAGCGCCGAAACCGCTTTATTGACCGATGCCTTGGAGACGCCAAGGCGCTGCGCGATGTCGACCGATCGCACGCCGTTGGTTTCCCCCTCTTCGCTTTCAATGCGAACCATGCACTCCAAGTAGTCTTCGTTCGCCACCGTCAGATGTAGTTCGCGCGAGCTATTTGTCGTATCCATGATCTTCCGTCCCTTCTGCATTCAATGGCTGATTCTACCCCATCCAAGCGTCGCGGTATGCCGTGGCATACCGTGCTAGAGTTCTTGTTGCACACGACGACCAAGATTGGAGCGGTCTTTATGGAAAACACCACCACGAACCCCGATGTCCTCGAGCGCTTTTTGCGCTACGTCCAGATCAACACGCAGTCCGAGGATGCAAACTGCGACCAGGTACCCTCGAGCGCCGTTCAGTTTGACCTTGCCAACGTGCTGGCTGAAGAGCTGCGCGAGCTTGGTGCGGAAGATGCCCACGTGACCGAGCACGCCTATGTCTGCGCGCATATCCCCGCAAGTGCGGGCGCTGAGGACAAGCCCGCCCTGGGCCTGATCGCCCATCTCGACACCACCGAAGTTGCACCGGGCGCCGGCGTGAAGCCACACATCGTACACTACGAAGGCGGCGACCTGGTCTGCGGCACGGTTGACGGTAAGCCCGTTGCCATGAGTACTGCCAAGCTTCCCGCCCTGAACGACCTCGCGGGTGAGGACCTGGTCTGCAGCGATGGCACCACGCTGCTGGGCGCGGACGACAAGGCAGGCGTCGCCGAGATCATGTCGCTTGTCGCGCGTATCGCTCAGGACCCCTCTCTGCCCCATCCCGCACTCGGCATTTGCTTCTGCCCTGACGAGGAGATCGGTCACGGAGCCGAGCTGTTGGATATCGATACCTTTGGCTGCAAGTACGCCTACACGGTCGACGGCGGCCCCATCGGCGAGCTGGAGTGGGAGTGCTTTAACGCCGCCGAGGCGACCGTCCGCTTTGAGGGCCAGTCCATCCACCCGGGCGACGCCAAGGGCCGTATGGTCAACGCAGGCAATCTGTTCTGCGACTTCAACGCGTTGCTCCCCTACGTGCAGCGCCCGGAGTATACGGAAGGCTACGAGGGCTTTTATCACCTTGAGGGTGTATCTGCGACCGTCGATCACGCTACGGCGCGCTATATCGTCCGCGACCATGACGCCGCCAAGTTCCAGCAAAAACTCGACCTTATTGATGCCGCCGCCTCGATGCTCAACCAGCGTCTGGGTGAGGAGCGCGTGACGGTTGAGATCAAGCAGCAGTATCGAAATATGGCCGAGATCGTTCGTGACTTTCCCGAGCTTATTGATGTTGCCAAGGAAGCCTACCTTGCCTGCGGCGTTGAGCCCCAAGTGCTGCCGATTCGCGGCGGCACCGACGGCGCGCAGCTGTCGTTCCGCGGCCTGCCTTGTCCCAACCTTTCCACCGGCGGCTATTGTTACCACGGCGTCAACGAGTTCGTCCCGGTCAGTTCGCTCGTCAAGATGACCGACGTCCTGCAGGAGCTTGTCGCCCGCTTTGCATAAGCCTGGCCGCTCAAGCCTAAAAGACAAACCGCCCCGTCCTCTACAGAGAACGGGGCGGTTTTTGTACAGGGAGTGTCCCCAACTGCCGGCAGAAAAGGAACGTCCCCAAGTGCCGCAAAATGACGAGATCTACTCTCGCTTTGTGGGTAGTCATTGGGGACGTTCTTGTTTGACTAGTCGTTTAAGAACGTCCCCAATGACTACCCAACGACTAGTCCGGACCAAGGCAACGCCGATGTTTTGGCAACGACAGCGAAAACCCGCCAGAGCGAGCAAGGTGCCTTGAAACGAGGCGGCATTGATCTTTTGATCATGCCGCCGAAGTTGAAAGGCAGATTGCCGCTCTGGCGGGTTTGCAGCGTCAACTGGTTACGCGGGCTGGTAAGCCCGCGTAACCCTAATAATTGGCCTCGTAGCCGTTGCCGTCGCCGGTGGGCTCTTCGTAGTAGTCCGAATCGCTCGAATCGCTTGAGCCATCGGAATCGTCAGAGCTGATCGATGAGGTTGCGGTACCGTTTGCGTAGTCGTCAGACGTGTTGTTGTTCAGGTCGCCGATCGTAGAGCTGGAACCGTCGGAAAGACCCATGGTGTTGGGACCCTTGGGATCCTTGCCGGCATCGACACGCTCCATCATTTCCTTGAGCTCGTCCTCGTAGACAAAGACGTAGCTCACACCGTCGATCATGGTGCTGTCGTCGGCGTACGAGGGCAGGTTGGCCGAGTAGATACCGTCGACATCCATACCGCGCATGGCGTTGACCGTAGCCACGATATCCTGAACGCTCATATCGGTTACGAGCATATCGGACAGCGAATTAACC
>CABQHR010000186.1 GCA_902463875.1 uncultured Collinsella sp. | reverse complement strand
CGCCAAAAAACGGCTCGTCCATGTCGACCATCTGATGCTCTACCGCCCGCTCTTTTCAGCCGGCGCTACCGTCACATTGCGAACCGACAGCAAGCCACTGCGCGACTACGCCCTGGGTCAGTTTGCCGCAGCCGGCTACGACACGCTTTGGGTAAGTGATGATGCCCGCCGCGACCATCCCGAACACCCCGAGACCGAATACGAATGCCGCACGCGCGAGATGGGTGCTGTCGTCTATGGCATTTGCGCCACACCCGGCGCGCTGCCAACCGACGAACAGCTCGCGGCGGGCCGCGTGCAGGAACAAAGTCTTGCCTGCTACCTACCCAATAACCTCGATGAGCTCACCTATGTACCTCTGGGCATGGAAGAGGCCGTCGAGAACTTTAGAAACCGCGCCCGCAAGGGCAAAAAGCGCCTTCCGCAGGAGTCATAGGGGCTTTTGGCGGTCGCTACGCCGGCAACCAAGCGGCAAATAGGCGCCGACGGACGGTCCTCAAATCTAAGTGAGTAGACTTTTTGGCAATAGCCAAGCACAACCCGCATAGGAACAAGTAAAACCGCAGGTAAATCCCTTACGCAAAAGCCATGTGCTGGCGAAATCGCAAAAAGTCTACTCACTTAGCTCGCGGCCGCACCAAACGGCTGAGCAGAACGCCCATTTCCTGCATTTTCTTTCGCGCTGGCACCCCGCGCCGCCGCTACGCCATAATAGTTGGCGGACAATCGCGAGAGAAAGCAACCACATGGCACAGACCACGACAGATATCGCCGCCAGCACCGTCTCCGGCGCCGGAGCCGCCAGTTCATTCTCGGGCGGCACGGGAACCGAAGCCGAATTCGGCTCACTCGGTGCGCTCTCCCCCACCTGGTGGGAGCCCGAGGACGGCAGCGAGCCCGAACCGTGGCTCACGCCAGACCAGGCCTTCGAGCGCTTCTTTGAATGGACGAGCGACCGCGGCATTGAACTGTGGGACCACCAGGAAGAGGCCCTCATGGACCTGGCCGCCGGTGACCATGTCATTTTGGGAACACCGACCGGATCGGGCAAGTCGCTTGTCGCGCTGGGCATGCTCTTTATGGGCATGGCGCAGGGCAAGCGCTGCTACTACACGGCTCCTATCAAGGCTCTGGTCAGCGAGAAGTTTTTCGACCTTGTGCAGGTGCTCGGCCGCGATAACGTCGGTATGATCACCGGCGACACGCATATCAACACCAAGGCGCCCGTCATCTGCTGCACGGCAGAGATCCTTGCCAACGACGCACTGCGCGAGGGCGAAGATGCCGATGTTGGCTGCGTCGCCATGGACGAGTTCCACTACTTTGCCGACCCCGATCGTGGTTGGGCCTGGCAGGTGCCGCTGCTCACCCTGCCTCACACGCAATTCATGCTCATGAGCGCCACGCTCGGCGATGTCACCGCGATCGCCGCTTCGCTCGAGGAACACACCGGCGCTACCTGCGACTTGGTCGTCGATGCCCCACGCCCTGTGCCGCTGAGCTACGACTACGTGACGACCTCGCTCGAGGGCACCGTCGAGCTCGCGATGCGTCGCGGAGAGGCCCCGCTCTATATCGTGCACTTTAGCCAGGACGCCGCACTTGCAACGGCGCAATCCCTCGCCAACTTTGGCATTGCCAGCAAGGAGCAGCGCGAGGCCATTAAGGAGGCGGCCAAGGGCACGAGCTTCTCGACGGCATTCGGCAAGATCCTCAAGCGTTTGCTCGGCTGCGGCGTCGGCGTGCACCACGCCGGTATGCTGCCGCGCTATCGCCTGCTGGTCGAGCGCCTGGCGCAGCAGGGCCTACTGCCCGTCATTTGCGGCACCGACACACTCGGCGTCGGCATCAACGTGCCCATCCACACCGTGGTCCTCACCGCGCTCACCAAGTTCGACGGCTACAAGATGCGTCGCCTGCGCGCCCGCGAGTTCCATCAGATTGCCGGTCGCGCCGGCCGCTCGGGCTTCGATACCGAGGGCATGGTGATTGCCGAGGCACCCGAGCACGAGATCGAGAACGCCAAGCTCATGGCCAAGGCGGGCGACGACCCCAAAAAACTCCGCAAGATTAAAAAGAAGAAGGCCCCCGAGGGCTTTGTCACCTGGAACAAGCAGACCTTTGAGCGCCTGATCGAGACGCAGCCCGAAACGCTCAAGCCGCGCCTGCGCATCACACACTCCATGGTGATTAGCGTGGTCGAGCAGGGCGGCGATGCCCGAGCCCGCGTACACGACCTCATCGAGACGAGTCTGCAGACCCCTGAGGAAAAGGCAAAGCTCGAGGTTCGTGCCGACGAGATCTTCGCCACGCTCATCGATTCCGGCGTCGTCGTTCGCACCGAAGTGCCGCCCGCACCCGACGCTCCGGCTGACGCCGCGCCGGACATCGACTACGCGCTGACGGTCGACCTGCCCGAGGACTTTGCGCTCGACCAGCCGCTATCGCCGTTTTTGCTTGCCGCGCTGGAGTTGCTCGATCCCGAGAGCGAGACCTATACCATGGACCTCATCTCGATGGTCGAGGCTACGCTCGAGGACCCCAAGCAGGTATTGCGCGCACAGGAGCGCGCCGCGCGCGACCGCGCCATGGCCGAGATGAAGGCCGACGGCATTGAGTATGAGGAGCGTCTGGAGCGTATTCAGGACGTCACGTACGAAAAACCGCTCGAGGATTTGCTCGACGCCGCCTTTGACAAGTACTGCCAGGAAGTACCATGGGCCAACGACTACCAGCTCTCGCCCAAGAGTGTCCTGCGCGACATGCTGGAAAGCGCGAGCGACTTTAAGGGCTATATCCAAAAGCTCGGCATCGCCCGCTCCGAGGGCATCCTCTTGCGCTACCTGGCAGAGGCCTACCGTTCGCTCGACCGCACCGTGCCCATCGAGAAGCGCGACGAGCGCCTGCGCGACATTATCTCGTGGCTGGGCTTTGTGGTGCGCTCGGTCGACTCGAGCCTGGTGGACGAGTGGGAGAACGCCGGCAACCCCGCCGCACTCGACGCCGCGCCGCCGCAGGGTATCGACGAGGTCGTGGCGGACCGCCGCGGCTGCACGCTGTTGGTGCGCAACGCGCTCTTCCGCCGCGTGACCCTTGCCGCCCGCGGACACGCGCGCGACCTCGGCGAGCTCGACGACGACTGGGGCATGAGCGAAATCCGCTGGCAAAAAGCGCTCGATGCCTACCATGAGCAGCATGAGGAAATCCTCACCGACGGAGACGCCCGCAGTGCCGCGATGTTTTCCATCGATGAGTCCGACGAGAAGACCGATCACGTGTGGCACGTGCACCAGATCTTTGCCGACGAGGATGGCGACCACGACTTTGGCATCATGGGCGACGTCGACCTGGATGCCACGCAAGACGGCGGCGAGGTCATCTTCAAAAACTACCGCGTTGGCTTTATCGAGGACCTGCTCGAAGACTAGCCGGGCGCAATGGGACGAAACGAAGCGGGGCCGCTGGCAACATCGCCAGCGGCCCCGCTTTTTGCGCGATACGCTATCCCCTACTCGGCATCCTCGACCTCATACGAATCCGCCTCGGCGGGCTCATCGCCTGTCTCCGACGCGGTCTCGCGTGCCTCATCAAACGCTGCCTTCATGGTCTTGTTG
>CABQHR010000185.1 GCA_902463875.1 uncultured Collinsella sp. | reverse complement strand
CCTTGAGGTTGCCATCGCAGCCGCCGGTAAACTCAACGCCCAGCACCTTGCTGCCATCGTCAGAGAGATTGAGGTGAATATTGCGAGAGCATACACCCTGCGGCTTGTAGTCAAAACTAATCATTGAGATCCCCTCTCAGAAAGAAATTTCAGACGTCTATTATCCCCGCCTGGGCCGACTTATTATCGCAAGCACCGATTCAACATCCTACGATGCATGGACTGGTGGGGGCAAGATTAGCAGTCCGCACCCTGTGCGTGGACCGTGCGCTTCTCCCGATACATATTGTGGTCGGCGACACGATATACATCGGCCAACGTATTTCCAGCCGTCTCGACGGTCGCCACACCAATCGATGCGCTGACCGTCAGGGCCTCATCGCTTACCGCGGCAAGACCGAGGCGAAGATCCTGTTCCAGCCCGAGCGCAGATTCGTTGTCAGTATGGGGGCAAACCAGCAAAAACTCGTCGCCGCCAAGGCGCATCGGCAGATAATCCGCACCAGCCACCCGCCGCAGCACGGACGCCGTCCGTCGCAGCAGTTCATCCCCCATCTCGTGACCATAGATGTCGTTGGTCCGCTTGAGATAATTGCAGTCCAACATAATCACGCTCACGGGCAAGTCCTCGTTTACCAGGCTATCTCCGCGCGATTCAAGATAGTTGCGGTTGCGAAGCCCCGTCAGTTTGTCTTGATATGACAGCTCCTCGGCATGCTTGACCATCGATATGTTGTGCGTCGCCACGACGACCGACTCCAGCCGGCCTTGCTCATCGCGATGCTGGGGGACAACCTGTAGCGAGTACCAGGCGCCTCGACAATCTCGCACCTCGGCAGCCAAGTACGGTACGCCCTCCATACGTTCACGAAGCGTACTTATATCTACGAGTCCCACAACCGCTTCGCGGCTTTCGGGGCTCACGATATCCCGGCAGACCGTGTCCATAAAGTCATATGCCTCGCTGTGCTCGGCAAATATCTTCGCTATCGCCGGCGACATATTGATCCCCTCGATCTCGAGAGTGTCGAGATGCAAAAGGAAGGTCGACTCATACGTGGAACTGATGGCATTGATGATGCCAAGCTGCTTGTCCTTTTCGGCCAAGTTGCGACGATCGGCAATACTACGTGCCAACAGCACCACGACCCAAAACGCAAGGCACACCAAGACGCCAGCGGCGACAAATGTGATCCTGCCAGACATGACCTCAGATTTGGGATACAGCGCAAACAGGCGGTAGTCCTTGTATGCCGCACGTACGGCATACCATTTGTCTCCTCGATATTCGATGCGCGTCAGGCCGTCGTCTTTCCACTCAACTCCTGCGCTGGTGAGGAGTCGGGCGAGCGACACGTCAGTATCGGCACTGTTGGACGAGACAATCTCCGCACCCTCCATAACAAGCACCGTGGGGCCCTGGTGGAAGGTGCTGTTCGAAAGCATGTCGGCTATGGTATATGAATAGTCGTCCGCCGTATCGGGAACAAATGAGCGGTATGCCAGGGCAACACCGTCGCCATACGGGACAGCACAGACGGCAAAAACGACACCACGGCGCTCGACGACAGTTGAGTAGGACACTTTGGAACCTTGATACATCGATACGACCGACGAACAGGCCAGCTCCTCTCGCCACAACATGAGCGGATCGCGACCATCGATGTCGTAGTGAGCAGCCATATGGCCATCGGAGTCCATGACCATCAGCCCCGAAAGGTTCTCGGCATGGACAAATTGCTCGATAAGATCGTCGTTAACCTCAACGCGGTCAGAGGACAGGAACGTCGCAAACGATTCGACCGCGGCGAGCAAATCGTGCGTCGCCTCGGTTTTTCTCCCCTGTTCGTAGCGGTCATATTTTTCGCAAGCGTTTTCCAAAAACACCATGGTTTCTTGGCCAAACCCAAGCGTTTTTTCGAGGCAGCGATGGGTTCCAACCGTATACAACAGGCCTAACAAGACGGCGCTGACAATAACGCTGGCAGCTATGACGGTCAGAGTCTTTCGACTCAAGCGGTGCTCATCATTTGTCATTGATTTACTCCTTGCCCGCCCGTCGTCGCTCCTGTCTTGTAATTGCCCACAATACGGTCAATCGTGCCATCTCGATCCATGTCGAACAGCGCGGTATTGAGATCCTTTACGACCGGTCCTTCATAGCTGTTCTCAAACGCGACGCCCAGGTCAACCGTCATAACGTTGTCAGCGAACACGCGATAAAGGCCGGGGTACTGGGCAACGAGTCGGTCAAGCGACCGTACGTCCGCCATCCAGCAGTCCACATATCCTTTGGCTAGAGCGGCTTTGCAGAGCTCGGCAGAGCCATACGATTTGATTTGAACGTCCGGCGAGATCCCCAGATCCCCCGCAAGCAATCGACGCTCACTCACCGAGCCCGCAATCACCGCAATGGTTTTGCTTCCATCGAGATGCGCCAATGACTTGATACCACTCGTTTTCTTGGCGGCAACCGAGACCGTTACGGTTAGATACGGCTCGGTCCAGTAATACTTATCCTCGCGATAACAGGGCGAATAATCGCACCATAGGCAATCGATATCACCATTTTTGAGCAGCCGGTCGCGATCGTTCCAGTCAATATCGACAAACTGCGGCTTGAGCCCCGCACGCTCACACGCCTCGCGGGCGATATCGATATCGATACCGGCGTAATCGCCTGTGGTATCGACATATACATAGGGGTCGTTATCCGTAACGCCAATTTTGAGCACAGGGAGATCCTCGTCAGCCGTACTCGGCGAGGAAGAACTATTTCGATCGGTATACGTCAGGACGGCCGTACAGGCAGCAACAAGAACTATGAGCGCGAACGAGACGATGACGACTCGTTTAATACGTCTAGGCACGCGCCTCTTTTCATCGAAATAGCAGTAGAGGTTCATTTTATTACCGGGGGCTGCCGCAGCAACGAAAAAAAGCGCCTCGCCCAAGACGGACAAGACGCCAATGGTTGAAATGCATCCGCAAGCGGTCGAATTGGGTCGACCCTACTCGAAGTTCAGCTGCTCCAGACGGTCAAAGACCGTATCGATACGAGTGAGGAAGTCCCACGGATCGAAGATCTCGTCGAGCTTCTCCTGGCTGACGGTGCAGCGCGGATCGGCCTCGAGGCGCTCCTTAAAGGTGGGGCCGGAGACACAATCCTGTACCTCGTGCCAGGTGGCCATGGCGTTCTCCTGCACAATGGCGTACGCATCCTCGCGGGTGATACCCGTGTCGACGAGGGCAAGCAGGACCTTGGAGGAGAAGATGAGGCCGCGGGTCTTGTTGAGATTGGCCATCATACGGGCCGGATACAGCTGCAGGCCGTCGATAACGCGGATGAGGCACTGGAACATATGGTCAAGCGCGATGAAGCTATCGGCCTGGGCGACACGCTCGGCGGAAGAGTGCGAAATGTCGCGCTCGTGCCACAGGGCAACGTTGTCAAAGGCGACCTGGGCGTTGGACTTCACGACGCGCGACAGGCCGCAGACCTTCTCCATGGTGATGGGGTTGCGCTTGTGCGGCATGGCGGAGCTGCCCTTTTGGCCCTTGCGGAAGGGCTCCTCGGCCTCGAGGGTATCAGTCTTCTGCAGATTGCGAACCTCGGTAGCGA
>CABQHR010000184.1 GCA_902463875.1 uncultured Collinsella sp. | reverse complement strand
ATCAACTACCTGCGCATTGCCGTTACCGACAAGTGCAATTTCCGCTGCATTTACTGCATGCCGGCCGATGGCGTGGCGCCCCGCGCGCACGACGAGCTGCTCAGCGCCGAGGAAATCGCCCGCTTTGTGCGCTTGGTGGCGGGGGAGGGCATTCGCCGCGTGCGCCTGACGGGTGGCGAGCCGCTGGTCAGCCGCCGTATCATTCCGCTCATTCGCGACATCCGCGCGATTCCGCAGATCGAGGACATCTCGCTTACCACCAATGGCGCCCTGCTGCCCAAGCTGGCACCGCAGCTCAAAGATGCCGGGCTTAACCGCGTCAACATTTCGCTCGACACGCTCGACCCTACGCTGTTTGGAAAGATCACGCGCCTGGGTCGGCTCGAGCAGACCATGGCTGGCATCGACGCGGCGCTGGCTTGGGGCTTTGAGCCCGTTAAGGTCAACTGCGTTGTTGTGCGCCGGCTCAACCAGGATGTGGCTGCCCTCGCGCGGCTCACACTCGACCGCCCCATCCATCTGCGCTTTATCGAATACATGCCCATTGGCGATGAACGCACGAGCTCGCATTGCGCTGTGGACCCGCATGCGCCCGCGCTCAATCCCGAGCTGTGGGATGCGAGTGACACCGTTCCGAGCGACGAGCTGCGGGCGCGCATCAATGCCGGGGCCGCCGCGACGGGACTGGGCGAGCTCGAGCCGCTCGACATCAACGACGCTCCTGCCGGCGCGGGCCCTGCGCGCTATTGGCACTTTCCGGGCGCGGCGGGAACGGTTGGCTTCATTAGCGCCATGTCCAATCATTTTTGCGCGAATTGCAACCGTCTGCGTCTGACGGCCGATGGCAACGTGCGTCCGTGCCTGTTCAGCGATGCCGAGTATTCGGTGCGCGACGCCCTGCGCCGTGGTGATGATATGCAGGTACTTTCGATTTGGCGCGATGCCGTGGCCCACAAACCGCAGGAACACGCGATAATTGAGGGCACGCAACGATTTATGTCCCAAATCGGAGGATGATCATATGGCCAAGAGCAGGTACGCCGATGCCACCAAGGCCGCTCGCAGGGCCGCAATGTCTGCCCACAAAGTCACGGCTGCGACGAATGCTGGCAACGCCGACGCGTCCGCGCAGCCGTCTACCAGCGCTGCCACCGAGCCCGCCCGTGACGCCCGTCGCGACGAGCTGACGCACGTGGACGCCAAGGGCGAGGTACGCATGGTCGACGTGTCCGACAAGGCCGAGACCCATCGCATCGCCATCGCCGAGGGCACCATCCTCATGCACCCCGAGACGCAGACCATGGTGCTGCAGGACCGCGCCAAAAAGGGCGATGTGCTTGCCTGCGCGCGCGTGGCGGGCATCATGGCCATCAAACGCACGAGCGACATCATCCCCATGTGCCATCCGCTGCTCATTACCAAGAGCAAGTGCGACATTGCGCCCATCGCTCCGGCGGGGACGCCGGCCGAGGACGTGCCCGAGGGCTGGGCGCCGGCGCGCGCGGACGGGCAGGTTGGCTTTCACGTACTGGTCACGGCGGGCGTGACGGGCAAGACGGGTATTGAGATGGAGGCTCTGACCGGCGCGAGTGCTGCGTGCCTAACGATCTACGACATGTGCAAGGCCGTCGATCGCGGCATGGAGATCGTCGACGTGCGCCTGCTGCACAAGGAGGGTGGCCGCTCGGGCGTGTGGGACCGCGCAGAGCTTCAGGCCGCTGCTGTTGAGGCCGTGGGAGCCGCGGGCAACGCGCCCGCGAGCGCACCCGTCGCCGTCGCGCCCGCAGCTCCGACACCGGCCGTCCCCGCGATCGCGTTTATCGGCTACCAAAACTCGGGCAAGACCACGCTCGTCGAGAAGGTTATCGCCGAGCTCACCCGCCGCGGCCTGCGCGTGGGTTCGCTCAAACACCATGGGCATCACGGCTTTGATATCGACGTGCCCGCTAAGGATACGTGGCGCCATCACCAGGCTGGCTCCAAGCACGTGGGCCTCATCTGCGCCACGCGCTGGGCGGAGTACGCTGACACGCGCGAGGAGGACGAGATGCCCGCGCGCGAGCTGCTGTCGCGCTACAACGATGTCGACGTGGTGATCATCGAGGGCTACAAGACCGAGAGCTTCGACAACATCGTCGTCGCGCGCTCCGGTGTCGACCGTCTGCGCGGCAAGAGCTCGCTCGACCTGGTCGACGGTCACACACTGGCCCTTGCCTGCAACGAAGCCCTAGCACGTCAGGCCTTCGACGCCGGCTTTGCGACCCGGGCCATCAACATTAACGACGCCCGAGCCATCTGCGACCTCATCCAAGACCATCTTTAGGCTTGACGCTGCGCCGGCCCCAAGCACCCCATCTCGCCCCTCAAGCCGTCGCTCGCGTACCAAAGTACGCGTCGCTCCTCTTTCGGGGCGACCTGGGGCACTTGGAACCGGCTCGCTGCGCTGCCATATCATTGAGCCACCACAGACAGGCACCTTTGTGGTGGTTTTTGCTTTGGTAGATGTGTGGGACATGCCTTACAATCTACCAAGTAGTTCATGACGGGCGAAAAACGGAGAGAAGGGTCCTGATGCGTCCTTAATGTTTCATGCGGATAGATTGATTTGACAGACGGTGGCGAATGCCCGCCGTCCGCATTTGTATGAAACAAGGAGTCTCCATGCTTGCCTCTCTTTTCTCAAAGCCTCAATCGTCGCTGTCCGCGCAGGCTAAACGCCTGGTGGCAATGCGCTTCCTCATCTACACCGGCTTCCAGACCAGCTACTTTATCGGCGTTATCGGAACGCTCACCTATGCGGACGGCGCTTCGGTCGTCGCGACGTCGCTGGCCGTCCTGTTTATGAACGTCTTCGTGATCCTGGGGTCCTTTGCGGGCGGTGCAGCGCTCGACGCCTGGGGGTCGCGCCGCCATTTTCTGCTGAGCATCGTTGGCACGCTGGCAACGGGCGCGTCAATCATCGCCTTTGGCAGCGCGACCGGAACAGTCCTTGCCGGCGCGGTACTCTTGGGCTTTGTAATGGGGTTCGCCCAACCCATCGCCACGTCCTATCCGGCCTACCTCACCGACGATCCTGTCGAGCTCAAAGACATCAACTCCGCCATCGCCATGGTTTCAAACGTGAGTATCATCGTTGGCCCCACGCTGGGCGGCTTTGTCGCGGCGGCTTCATCGTCGCGCGCGGTGTTCGTGCTCATGATGCTGTTCACCCTGCTCGCGCTCATTGCCGGCTGGGGCTTTAAGCCGAGGGCAAGTCGCGTCGTCGGGCGCGCGGGCCAAAGCCCCAACCCCAGCACGTCCGCCCGCGCCACCTTCGCGGCCAGCATCAAAACGGTCTTCACCAACAGCGTCCTCGCCCTGCTGTTTTGCATCATTTTTCTTTCGAACTTTGGCTATGGAGCCTTCGACCCGCTCGAGTCGTTCTTCTATCGCGATGTCCTGCATGTCGGCGTTGAGTGGATGGGCTGGCTCTCGTCGGCCTCGGGCGTGGGCGCGGTGCTGGGTGCCGTGCTCGCGCTCCGCTTGCCGCCGCGCCTGGTCAACCTTAAAACGCTGCTTGTGGCGCTCATGTCCGTGGGCATGGGAAGCCTGCTCTACGTGGGGACGCCGTACGTGGGTGTGGCCCTTGTCGGCCAGGTCGCCCTGGGCATAGCTTGGGGTGTCGTCAACCCGCTCCACAA
>CABQHR010000183.1 GCA_902463875.1 uncultured Collinsella sp. | reverse complement strand
GCGCGCCATAAAAAACGAGAGTACTGCACCCGCTGCTGCGATAAGCAGCATCGGCACCAGCATCGACAGCAAAATCGCCGCAACGCCAGGCTGGGCTTGCGCCAGACGAACGACTTGACCGTTATCGAGGACCACGGCGCGATACAGCATAACCTCGTCGAGCGTGGAGCTCGGACGTTCCGCGGAACCGGAGCCATTCTCAAGTGCCTCGGCAACCTCGGGGCGATCGCGATGGTTGGGCAACATGGAGGGCGACGCCTCGTTGTCGTAGGCAACCGAGCCATCTTTGTTGATCAACGTAATGCGCAGGTCCTCACGATCGAGGCTACGCAAGAATGCGATGGGCTCCTGCTGTTCGTTTAAGGCGGCGGCAATCAGCTCGGTTTCTTGCGAGAGATTTGCGCTCGTCGCGTCTGCCAAAGTGTTTTGCACAAAGAACGCGCCCAACACCGTAAAGGCAACAATCACCGCCATGGCACAAATAAAAATCGTCGCGAACACGCGATGGGAAAGCGTGTACTTTCCCTGGGGGGCGAAGACCACGGGCTACTCCTCCGATGCGGCAGCTACAGGATCAGCGTCTTCGTTTCCGTCGTCGGCAGAAGGCTCCGCCAGGCGATAGCCCACGCCACGCACCGTCTCGATGGCGCTCGCATGATCGCCGAGTTTCTGGCGGAGTGTCTGCACGTGTACATCGACGGTACGCGAACCGCCGTCGAAATCCCAGCCCCAAACGCTCTGCAGCAGCGACTCGCGAGTAAAGACCACGCCGGGCTTGCGCATAAGATACTCGAGCAGGTCGAACTCACGCAGGGTAAGCTTAAGCGGCTCGCCGGCAACGGTCACCTCGCGATGGCTGGGCGAGAGCACGATGTCGCCCACGCTGAGCACATCGCTCGCCTGCTTGACCATGCCGCCGCGACGCAGCAGCGCGCGGCAACGGCTGGCGAGCTCCATAAGCGAGAACGGCTTGGTCAGGTAGTCGTCGGCACCGCCATCGAGCGCCATGACCTTGTCGAGCTCGGTGTCCTTGGCGGTAAGCATCATGATGGGCACCGTCGCCGTCAGGCGATCGGCACGCAGGCGACGCATAATCGCCAAGCCGTCAGTATCGGGCAGCATAATGTCGAGCAGCACGGCGTCGGGCACCCTTCGCGCCACGGCAGCCTTAAACTCGCCATCGCACGAAAAGCCCTCGGCCTCGATTCCCTGTTTGCGCAGCGCGTAGACCGTCAAATCCCTGATGTTGTCGTCGTCCTCGACGTAATAGATCATGTTGAACCCCTTTGCGGCCGGTGTGACCGCATCTTAACCCTAAAGGCGCCTGTAATAGACGGTGTCAGCCAAAACGACCCGTCAAATAATCCGCCGTGCGCGGATCGGTCGGATTTTTAAAGAGCTGAGCGGTGGGTGCATGCTCCACCAGCTCGCCCAGTAAGAAGAAAGCAACCGAGTCGGAAATACGCGCAGCCTGCTGCATGTTGTGCGTAACGACCACCAGCGTGCACGTTTCCTTGAGCTCGCAGGCCAGCTGTTCCACCACCAGCGTCGACACGGGATCGAGGGCGCTCGTGGGCTCGTCCATCAGCAAAATGTCGGGCTGCACGGCAAGCGCGCGGGCGATGCACAGGCGCTGCTGCTGTCCTCCCGAAAGTCCCAGGCCCGACTCCTTGAGTTTGTCCTTGACCTCGTCCCACAGGGCAGCGCGGCGCAGGGAGTCCTCGACCAACTCGTCGAGCACAGCGCGGTCGCGCACGCCCATACCGCGAGGGCCATACGCGACGTTGTCGTAGATGCTCATGGGAAACGGGTTGGGGCGCTGGAACACCATGCCCACGCGCTGGCGCAGGCGGCAGATGTCGTAAGCGCCCAGGATATCCTGACCGTCGAGTATGATCTTGCCCTCGATACGACAATCCTTGATGCCGTCGTTCATGCGGTTAAAGCAGCGCAGGAGCGTCGACTTGCCGCAGCCCGAGGGACCGATAAACGAGGTAATCTGCTTGTCGCGGATCTTTATGGACACGTCCTTGAGCGCATGATGGTCGCCGTAAAACAGGTCAAGGCCCTCGACATCGATACGCGTTGGCGAGGCCGCCAGGTCCTCCGCCGTGGGGCGAGTCGCATCCCCGACTTCGCGCTCGTGCGCGGCCTGGGCCTGCGCCTCCATGAGTTCCTCTAGCTCCGTGGGCTCCATAGCCGCAGCAGCCGTCATACCGCATACCTCCACATCGATATCAATTCAGCAGTATCGATAGTAGAAAACGCGGCTCATACGCACGTGAGCGCATTGTCAAGTGTTTGTAAGGACACCTTGGCTATGCCGCCGGCAAATCGATGGTAAATATCGTGTGCTCGGGCGTCGATTCGCACGCGATCGTTCCACCGTGCGCTGCAACGATCTCCTTGGCGATGGCAAGGCCAAGCCCGGCGCCACCGCGATTGGTCGCGCGCGCCGCATCCAGGCGATAGAACTTCTCAAAGATTACCTTGAGCTTAGCCGCAGGAATCGGGTCACCATGATTAATAAAGCGCACGCGCACGTCGCCGTCATCTTGGCGTCGGGCCTCGATCGTAATGGTCGAGCCTTCGTAACTATAGGCGACGGCGTTTTTCATGATGTTGTTAAACACGCGGGCCATCTTGTCGCCATCCACAAGTACCGTCAGGTCCTCGTGCACATCAATCTGTGCTTCCTTATGCTGTTCGTTGAGAATGGGGTAAAACTCATCGGCGACCTGCGCCAGCAACAGGGTCAAGTCGACGTAGCCGCGCGTGAGCACAATATCGTGGAAATCAAAGCGTGTAATGTCGAAGAACTCCTCGACAAGCGCGTCGAGCCGATGTGCCTTGTCAAGCGCCACACCCGTAAAGTGCGCGCGCTGCTCGACTGGCAGCTCGGGGGCCTCCTGCAGCAGAGAGAGGTAGCCCACCACGCTGGCGAGCGGCGTGCGCAAGTCATGCGCCAAGTAGGTGACCAAGTCGTCCTTGCGATGCGATTCATCGCGTAGGGCCTGCTGCACCTTACGCTCGCGATCGCGCACGCGGTTGAGTGCACCCTCGACCTCCAGGAAGTCGCCGTCGATGTTATCCCAGGCGTCAGGATGATCGATCAGGCGGTCCTGGATACGGGCCGCAAGCACGCGATCGGCATGTTGTTCCCCTTGCTCGTAGCCTTGGTAATACAGCGCTCGGCCACAAAAGAATAAGACGCACACGGCAAGCGCCAGGACAAAGCCAAGCATGTTGAATACAAAGCCGGCGTCAAAGAACACCGGCTCGGCAATGCCGCCAAGAGCCATGACGCCAATCGCCAGCGTGATTACCCACGCGGCACCGCCGATCACCACACAACGGCGCACGGTTTCGAATCGATCGATCAGCAAAAAACCGATAAGCAAAACTGCCAAAATGCCAGCGATGTTGTCGATGCCGATCAGCAGCAGGCTCAGCAAAAAGAGCAGCATCGTCGCGAGCGCGCGGTTGTCGACGACCGCCCTCACGTATTCAAAGAGTCGATCGGGCACCTCGAACGCCTGTCTATCGTCTTTTGTCATATCAAGATCCTCACAAGCGAAAAGCGTTATTCGATGATGTAGCCGACGCCCCAGACGTTTTTGATAAAGCGCGGTTTTTGGGCGTCGTCGCCAATCTTTTCGCGCAGGTGGCGAATGTGCACCATCACCGTATTGTTGGAGCCGGGCA
>CABQHR010000182.1 GCA_902463875.1 uncultured Collinsella sp. | reverse complement strand
GCGGCGCCGGGGATGCCGTGGGAGGTTTTGGCGGTTTTGGCTCCGTTTACGATGGCGGTCTGTAGGGCCCTTACGGCGAGCATGCCCAGCAGGTCTAGGGGAACGGCGGCGCTTGCCTGGGCGCCCAGTTTGCCGCTGGCGAGGGTGTAGATGGTGTCGCCGTCGTTGGTGGTGTGCGTGGGACGGATGGCGTGTGCGTAGGCGTCTGCGGCCATTTGGGAGACCTTGGTGGCCTGGGCCTTAGTGAGCTCCACATTGGTGACGATGCAGCTGATGGTGGTGTTGGTGCGGTCGAGCGGCATCTGCATAGAGCCGGCGGCGGCAAAGGCTGCGAGCTCCATGTCGACGATCTGGTCGCTATCTGCTGCAGCGCGCATACCAGCGACCCATTCGCCGGTGAAGGGGTCGACGACGTTGCCGCAGGCGTTGACCGAGACCACGGCACCCACCTTAACAGGGCCGAGTGCCACGGCGGCAGCGCCTAGGCCGGCCTTCATGCAGGTGGCGGGGCCCATGAGCTTGCCTACGGTGGCACCGGTGCCGGCACCTACATTGCCCTGCTCGAGCGTGGTGGGGGCGTTGTCGAGCGCCTCGCGCACGGCGGAGATGCCAGCCTTAATGTCGGGGCGTACGGTGGGGTCGCCAAAGGCGAGGTCGAAGATGCAGCTGGAGCATACGATGGGCACCTGCGTGGGGCCGACGGGAAGCCCGATGCCGCGGCTCTCCAGCTCGCGGGCGACGCCGCTTGCGGCCTCCAGACCAAAGGCCGATCCACCCGAAAGGCAGACGGCGTGGACCTTGTCCACGGTGTTCTCGGGACGCAGCAGGTCGGTCTCGCGCGATGCCGGGGCACCGCCGCGAACGTCAACACCGCCGGTGGCGCCCTCGGGTGCCACGATTACGGTGCAACCAGTGCCGGCCTCCTCGTCCGTATAGTTGCCAAAGCAAAAGCCATCGACATCGCAAACGTCAATGGCCTCAAGCAGTGTATCCATGTTTTACTCCTATCGGTTTTCCGCCGGGCCTTATGCCCGGTCGGGATCCGTACGGTACGCCGAAATTGTAGGCGCTGGGGGGATACCCGCGCCAGATGCAATTACGATAGTTTTTGAATCGCGCGCGCGACGCGAGCGATGGGCAGGCCCACCACGTTGTAGAAGTCGCCCGAAATATCATGCACGAGCATGCGCCCGCCGACGCCCTGGATGCCGTAGGCGCCTGCCTTGTCCATGGGCTCGCCTGAGGCGACGTAGCGCTCAATCTGCTCGTCGGTGAGCTCATAGAACGTCACGTCGGTCACATCGACAAACGACAGGCTCTCGGCGGCATGCGGGGCTCTGGTGTCTCCGGCTCTAACGATGCAGACGCCGGTTGCGACCTGGTGCGTGCGCCCCGAGAGCTCGTGGAGCATGGTGCGGGCTTCGTCCTCGTTTGCCGGCTTACCCAAAAGCTTGCCATCGAAGGTGACGATGGTGTCGGCTGCGATGGTCAGCTCATTGGGCTCGGCGTGCTCGGTGGCAACGGCGGCAGCCTTAGCGCGAGCTAAGCGCTCGACAAGTGTAAGCGGGGCCTCGTCATCAAAAGGAGTCTCGTCGATGTCAGCGGGAATGACGTGGATGTCGTAGCCCGCTTCGCGCATCAACTCGATGCGGCGCGGTGATTGCGAAGCCAAAATCATAGCTGAATGCCCTCGGCAACCTTCTCGACAGCCTTGTCGCCGGCGAGCGTACGCAGCAGCTCAAGCGCAAAGGGGAGCGACTGGGCCATGCCGCTGGCGGTGATGATGTTGCCGTCGTGCGTGACCTTGTCGCCGGTATAGGCGCCCTCGGGGAAGCTCTTCTCAAAGCCGGGGAAGCACGTGGCATGGCGTCCCTCGAGCAGGTCGAGCTCGCCCAGGATAAACGGGGCGGCGCAGATGGCGGCAACATGCTTGGTCGCGGCGAACTCGCAGACTACGTCGCAGACGCGCTGGTCGGCGCGCAGGTTGGTGGCGCCGGGCAGACCGCCGGGCAGTACGACGCAGTCATACTCGTCAAAGTTAATCTCGTCAAAGAGCACGTCGCAGGTTACGGGAATCTGCAGCGAGCTTACGACCTCGCGCGTGGGCATGATCGAGACAAGCGTGGCGCGCACGCCGCCGCGACGCATGACGTCGACCATGGTCAAACATTCAATCGTTTCAAAGCCATCGGCGGCGAGAACGGCAACGCTGGGCATGAGGGTTCCTTTCATAGGCGGCATACAATTAGCCGTCTTATACCCCGAAGACCTCCGCTTGCCACGCTCGATTTCTCAATGATTTATCTGAGCAATGATTGAGTGACTAGTTGCGCCTAAGGTGGACGACGGTCTCGCAGTGGAAGGTCTGCGGGAACAGGTTGACCGGCGTGATCTTGACGGGGGAGAAGGTGCCTTCTTCGACAAAGCGTTTGAGATCGCGCGCCAGGGTGGCCGGATCGCAGCTCACATAGGCGACATCGCGTGCGCTTGTGCTGGCGATGAGGTCGATAGCCTCGGGCGCCAGACCTGCACGCGGCGGGTCGACTACCAGGACATCGGCATCCTGGTCGGGGAACTCGCGCACGGCATCGCCGCCGATGACGTCGACGTTATCGAGCTTGTTGATCTCCAGGTTGCGACGCAGGTCGCGCACGGCCGGGCCGTAGGCCTCGACGGCGGCGACGTAATCGCAGCGGCGGGCGAGCGGCAGGGTAAAGGTGCCGGCACCGCAGTACAGGTCCACGGCCAGCTCGTCTTCCTGCGGGTCGAGGGCGTCCATAACGAGCTCGATCAAAATCTCGGCACCCTTGGTGTTGACTTGGAAGAACGACGGAGCGGACAGGCGCATCTGGCCTTCGGCGATGTTCTCGGTCCACGAGCCCTCGCCGGCGAGCATCTCTACCTTAGAGACGCGGCGGGCCTTCTTCTCGCCCTTGCTCATCACGCGCACCACGCTTGTGGGGTGCGTGGCGTCTGCCAGCACGCGCGAGACTTGCGAGCGCGGGAAGGAACCCGTGGGCGTCCAGAGTGCGACTTCGAGCGCCTTAGTGCGGCGCGAGGCGCGAATGCCCACGCGCTCGAGGCCCAAATCATGGCTGCCGCTTAGATAGTTGAGTGCGCCGACGACCGATTTGAGCGCCTTGGGAAAACGCTTATCGAACAGCGGGCACGCATCGACGGTCACGATCTTGCTGGGGTCGACACCGTGCATGCCAAGGCGCACGCGACCGTTGACGACGGTCGGTTCGAGCTCGATTTTATTGCGGTAGCCCCAGTCGTCTTTGGTGTGGCGGATGGGCTGCACCAGCTCATCGACCTGCTCGGGAGCGAACTTGCCGATGCGCTCGAGCGTGGAGCGCAGGTTTTGCTCCTTGGCGGCGAGCTGTGCCGTGCGCGAGAGATTGCCCCACGAGCAGCCGCCGCAGATGCCCACGAAGGGGCAGGGGGGCTGAATGCGATCGGGGCTTGGCTCCAGAATCTCGGTGGTGCGGGCGCGCATGAACGACTTGCCGTCCTGTACGACCTCGGCCTCGACGGTGTCGCCTGCCACGGCGCCCTGCACAAAGACGGCCTTGCCGTTGTCGGCGTGCGCCAGCCCGTCGGCGCCGTAGGTCATCGATTCTATAGTGAGCTTCATATCCCTGCCTGTCATTCGCGTTGTTGTCCGCACCATGGTAGCAGGGAAAAGCGCCCCGCATCCGAGGCTTTCCTCAAATGCGGGG
>CABQHR010000181.1 GCA_902463875.1 uncultured Collinsella sp. | reverse complement strand
AGATTCTGCAACTCCCCGAGTTCGCCCAGGCCAAGAAGCTCGTCTCCGTACGCCAAAACGACCGAGGCCTCTTCCAAAGCGTGCCGGTAAATGCCGATTCCTACGACGGCCACTTCTGCGCACGCCTGGTCCGCCAGTAACTATTAAGTTGCGGTGAAATAGGGATTGAATAGCGGCTTCTACCTCGCCAAACAGTCCTTATTTCACCGCAACTCATAGAGATGTCTGGATAGTTAAAGAATCAGCCCCGCGATTGGTGTTGGTCGCGGGGCTGATTGGTTTCTAGTGGCTGTGCGGGCAGTTGGCGCAGCAGCCGTTTGTGGCGCTGGTGCTTGAGCCACCGCTGCGCTGGTCGGTGTTGTAGAAGCCGCTGCCCTCAAACTTGATGCCGCTGGCCGAGAACGTCTTGGCGGCCGGAGCGCCGCAGCTGGGGCACACGACCTCGGGGGTCTCGGACATGGGATGCTCAACCTCAAACACGTTGCCGCAGCTCGAGCACTTGTAATCGTAGCGCGCCATAATACTTCCTTTTCAGCACAAAGCGGGCAGATTACTCTGCCCGCAAAAATTCAAACGTCTGTAACTGTACCCTATATCGGGCGTTTTATCACGCTTCGCCCCAGAATCTATGCGTGTTGCGCAGGAGCTGTGCGGTTTTGCCCTCAGCGGCCGCAACGTCGGCCTCGTCAGCCTGCCAGGTCCAGTTGCCCGTGGCCACGCCCGGTACGTTCATGCGCGCATCGTCGCCAAGCCCCAAGACATCCTGCAGCGGCATCATCACCAGGGGAGCGTCGCTTGTCAGCGCGTCGCTTATCAGCTTGGCTGCCACCTCAACACCGCTCGGCTCGTCGCCGCCCGCAAAGGAACGCGTGCACCAACCCGCGAGCGTCGACGTGTCGTGAGTCGATGTGTACAGGATCTTGCCGGGCGTGGGATGCACGCCACAGCGGACGTCGTAATCGCTAAACTCCAGCACGTCCATGCCGGGGAAGCCACAGGTCGAGGCCATCGCGCGAACGCCGGGCGTCAAATAGCCCAGATCCTCGGCGATAAAGTTGAGCGGACCCAGCTCGTCGTAGGCGGTCTGGAACAGATCCTTGCCCGGACCCGCCAGCCAGCGGCCGTCGGCGCAGGCCTTGCCCGCGGGAATGCTGAAGTAGCTGTGGAAGCCCAGGAAGTGATCCAGGCGCACGCGGTCGTAGAGCGAAAACGCACGGCGTAGGCGATCCATCCACCAGCTATAGCCGTTCTGCTTCATGTGGTCCCAGCGGAACGTCGGGTTGCCCCACACCTGGCCCTCGGGCGCAAAGTTGTCGGGCGGCGCGCCAGAAATCTCAATCGCCTTACCGGTATCGGACAGCCAGAAGTTCTCGGGCTCGCTCCATGCATCGGCCGAATCGTCCGAGACATACATCGGGATATCGCCGATGACCTCGATGCCCTTCTTGTGCGCGTAGTTCATGAGCTCGCACCAGGCTAGATCAAAGCGGTACTGCATGTACGCCTGCAGCTCTGCCTCGTCGTGGAAACGCTTGTCGTCAATCAGGTGCTCGTTGTAGCGCGCGACATCCGCCGGCCAATCGTGGCGCGACTCGCCCTCAAAGTACTTCTTAACGGCCATGTAGACGCAGTATTTCTCGAGCCAATCGGCGTTGCGATGTTTAAACGCGGTGTAGAGCGGATCGGCATCTTCGCCGCCACGGACCTTCCAAGTCTCAAAGTCGGCCGCCAGCTCCTCTTGGCTCTCGGGCAGCAGGTCAATATTGCCCGCAAAGGCCGAAGGCCCGGCGTAAGGGGAGCGGAAGAAGTCCGTTGGGTTGACAGGCAGGACCTGCCAGTAGCGCATGCCCATAGCGGACAGATGGTCGATAAAGCGACGCGTGGGTGCGCCGATCGTGCCGGGCTTGCCGTCGTCGGTCGGTACCGAGGTGATATGGCACACAACGCCCGCGCCGTGATCGAGCGGCTCCTGCAGGCGCTGCTCGGCATGATGATAGATGATCGACGAGCCCAGCGGATACAAATCGAGCGTGACCGTGCCGTTGTGGATCTCGCACTCGTGACCGCTGATCACGTCACTCGCGCATTCGTCGAGCGCCGGAATCGTCACGCGATGCGAATTGCGCAGACTACGGTTGATGATAACCGTCGCGGACTCGCCATCCTTGCCCGTGCGGTTGTATGCCAGTACCTCGTCGTTGAGCGCGAAGGCCTTGATCTCGCCGTCGATCATAAACGGCAGTGCGCGGCGTACGGCGGAGGCGTTTTTGACAATAGCCAGCGTGTCGAAGTCGTGCAGTTGGTCCTTGGTCGGCAGGGTGCGGCGGTTGCCCGGATCGGTTAGACCCTCCAGGCCGTATTCGTCGCCGTAGTAGATCGAAGGCACGCCGGGGAAGGTCATCTGCATGAGCGTGGCGAGCCAAAAACGGCTCTTGGCCAGGCCCATCGAGTTCTCGTCCAGGCGCCATTTGCTGCGCTCGCACTCGGGCAGCTGCGACTCGTCGGGGCCGCCGCCGAGCACCGAGATGATACGCGGGCGGTCGTGGCTCGACAGCAGGTTGAGCGCGCAGGACAATGCCTCGCTCGGGTAGTTCTCGCGCAGGGTCTCGATATCCTCGGCCGCCTGGTAGGCGTTCTTGTAGCCCATCAAAAAGCCGATGACCATGTCGCGGAAGGGGTAATCCATAGCAGAGTCCAACTCGGAGCCCTGTAGGTAGCGACGCAGATGGCCGTAGCTGATCTTGTTGGAGGCGTCTTCCCAGACTTCGCCGAGCAACAGAGCGTCGGGCTTTTCGGCGAGCACGGCCTTCTTGATCTCGGTCAGGAAGTCGTCCGAAAGCTCGTCGGCCACGTCTAGGCGCCAGCCATGAGCGCCGGCACGTAGCCATTTACGGATCACGCCGTCCTTGCCCAGGAGCCGCTCGCGTACCAGCTCAGAGCTCTCATTGATGGCGGGCATATTGCCCACGCCCCACCAGCAGTCGTATGAGCCGTCCTCATGGAAATAAAACGCATCGCGCCATGGCGAATCCTCGCTCTGCCACGCGCCCACGCCGGGGTAGTTGCCGTAGCGGTTAAAGTAGATCGAGTCGTCGCCTGTGTGGTTGAACACACCGTCCAGAATAATTGAAATGCCGAGCTTCTCGGCTGCCTGGCACAGCTCGGTAAAGTCCTGCTCGGTGCCCAGGATCGGGTCGATCTTGGTGTAGTCGGCCGTGTCGTAGCGGTGGTTGCTCGCGGCCTCAAAGATGGGGTTGAGGTAGATGGCCGTAAAGCCCAGCTCCGCGATGCGGGGCAGGTCATTTTGGATACCCTTGAGCGAGCCGCCGTAGAAGTCCCAGGTCTTGATGGAGCCGTCCTCGGCGCGCTCGTACACGGGCGGCTCGTTCCAGTCCTCGACCATCCGGCGCTGAATGCCCTTGCGCGGTTTTTCGAGTTCGGCCATTGTGCGCTCGCGCCAATGCTCGTCACGGGCGTAGCGGTCGGGGAAGATCTGGTACACCATGCCGCGCTCGTACCAAGTGGGGCGGTTCTCGCGGTGCTTGTAGACGGTAATCTGGAAGGACGGCACCTCGGCGTAGTCGTAGGTTACGCCCTCGCCGCCGGTGCGGCCTTGTGGCGCGCCCAGGCGAACCTCGGGCTGGCCCTCGATATTGCAGATAAAGCTGTACCACACTAGACAAGGTTCAGTGCATTTGAGCTCGCCGGTAAAAATGCCATCGCCTTCGTGCTCCATTG
>CABQHR010000180.1 GCA_902463875.1 uncultured Collinsella sp. | reverse complement strand
TCCCGCTCACGGAGTCAGTGACCCAAACCGTTGTGAGCGCGTCAGCCGTCAGGGCCTGGACCGCACCGCCGTCAAGCGGAACGATAACCAAACCGTTCGCATAAATCGGGCGCGAGGTGTAACCGACCGCAGTCTTAAGATTCGACTCGGCAAGGACCTTGCCCGACTCGGCGCCAATCTTTAGCAAACGCTTGTTGACGGCAAGATACACGTTGCCGTTCACGACGATAGGTTCACTCGCGTTGGGATACGCCGAACCAGAATACGCCTTCCAATCGAACGTCCAAGAGCTCGCCAGAGCACCCGTAGGCGTCGAAACGTTCTCGACCACTGCATTGGACTTGCCGTCCCAATCGGACTTCCAATCGGTCGGACGCGGGGCACTCGGATTGATTACGACCTCGTCGGGATTAGGCACCGCATCGCCGGGAGCATAAGCCCAGACAATCTCATCGCCCGACTTGAGCACGTAGTCACTATCGAGCTGAGGTCCGGGAACACCGTTAACAAAGTACGACCAAGCGCCAGCCAGCTTAGTGCCGTCAAGCGGGGAGACAAGGCTGTGAACGCCCCAGAAGCCCAGCTGATCGTACATCTCGGACTTGATGCCCAAAGCATCGAAGTAGGCGGCAGTGGCGTCCTTGATCGTCGTGCCCTTAACAAACACCTGCGTCGAAGGATCGGTCCAACGTTGTGCCTTATCGTCCTTCTTGCCGATGATCTCCATCGAGACAGAAACCTGACCGGGCATGGTACCGTCGGAGCCATAGACCCAGGTAACTTCGTCGCCGGCCTTAAGTGTGTAATTGCCCGCACCGACATTGGCCTTCTTGCCGTTAACGAAGAACTGCCAGGACTTCCAAGTGCTTTCGTTTACTTGTACGGTCGAAAGTTTCACGCTCTTATTGAACGGTGACGTCAGCGAATTGAGGAACCAACCATACGAACCGGTTTGGACGTCGGCGCCAATACCGGCCTGCTTAAAGACCTGCTCGGAAAGATCGGCGGCAGTTGCGCCCTCTTCCATCAGTGCAGTCGTAGGCTGCGCCCACGTCTGCTGAGCACCCGAAGCGTCCTGTCCGATAACGGTGCAGCTTACCGAAAGCTGGTCGGTGGGTGCAGCGTCGCCGTACTTCGAATAGCACCAGACGACAGAGTCGCCCGCCTCGAGGGGGTAACCGCCAGCGCCCACCGATGCAGCGACGCCGTTAATGAACAGCTGCCAATACGCGCCCGTCGCTGAATCGTACGCAAGAGTGCGGCCTGCATCGAAAGGCGACGTAATGGAGTTGAGTACCCAACCCCAAGAGCCATTGGGGTCGTAGTCGACCTTGAGACCGGCCCGCTTAAAGAGCTCTTCGGAAAGATCGGCGGCCGTCGAGCCATTCTTGAGCGTGTACTGCGTCGCGGCAGCCCACGTTTGCTGTTTGCCCTTGGCATCGACGCCAATGACGGAGCACGTCGCCGTAACCTCGGGATCGTTTTGACCGCTCGTGCCCAGAACCGTGATCTTTGCCGATACGTCCTGGTTGGCAAGCTTGGCATACGTGGCATTGTCGGGATAGCGCTCAGCATAGCGAGCGTACTTCTCGCTCGTCAGGCGCGAGGAAACGACAACCTTCGTGTTGTACTGCGGCTGCGTGACCTTGAGATTCTCTGCGGAAACAATAGAGCTGTTGCTCGACTTAAACAGACGCCAATCCTGCCCGGACATCGCGTCATAGCCAGGCAGATCCACCGGAACGATGCCAAGGGACGTCGAATCGGTCGTCGCTTTGTTATAGCTCCAGGCGAGGTTGCCGTCGGCATCAAGATAAGCCTTCTGGAACGCGTGCATGTCCGCCGAAACGGCATTGGCGTCCTGGCCATTCAGAATGGCGGCAGCATAGCCGGCCTTCGCCTTTTCCATAAGAGAAAGCTCAGCATTGAGCTCTCCCTGGTCCTGCGGGGCAATCGCAAAATCGAGGGTCTTACTGGCCGTGACCTCGGCGTTGGACTTATCGGTCACCGTAAGGGTGATCTTGGTCTTTGCCGCCTCGGCACCGGGCAGCGGCTGGTAGACCGTGCCCTTGTAACCGTTGAACGTAATGTCATCGGTGCTGGCAGAGTACTTGACCTCGTAGTACTTGCCGTCGATATTGAGCGTGCTCGTGCGCGGCATCTGCAGGTCGGCGGTCAGGCCATCCTTGTCGGCAGGCCTTTCGGTGCCGGAGTACTTGATATTGTCGTAGATAAAGGCCGCATCGACCTTCTCCTGCAGTGCCTTCTTATCGGCGGCGACCTTCTCGGGATCGCCCTTGACGGTCACGGTGAAGTCGTGCGAGCCGGTAAGCTTGATGTCGCCGCTCGTAACCGTAACCTTGGCGGTCAGCGTCACGTCGCGATCGCTCGATGCGCGCGAAACCTTACCCGTCTTATCTTCCCAGCTATAACCAGAAACAAACAGGCGCTCGGTGTCGGAGCTTGTCCATTCAACAGAGAATTTCTTTGCGGAACCCGCCTTGTACGGAAGCGTGACATTTTGGGTCACGCCATCGGCGGACTCGCCCGCCGCGTAGCCAATCTGCAGGGATTCGGCGGCTCCGTCAAGAAGGTCTTGCAGTTTAGCCTCGTCCCAAGCAACCTGCACGGACTTGTTAGGCTGGTAATGCTCGGTCTTGCCATCGCGCGATAGCTCAAACATCACATCGGCGTTACGCAGACCGTCGATGTTGTAACCGGTGTAGTCGTTGGGGTCGATGTAGAAGAAGGTCACATCGCCATTGGTCTTATCCTGGGCGTCGGAGATACCGACCGTAGCCTTGGCGTCCTCGGCCTTAAAGGCAACGCCGCCCTCAGAGATCTTGACGTCGATATCGGTGAAGCCCAAATCGGCAAGCTGCGCCTTCAGGACATCGTTGACGTTGCCGCCCTTGGCGCTGTAATCAACAGCGATCTGCTTATTGGCATCGTTGAGCTTTTGGACTGCAGCCTCGAGCGAGCCCGCGGCGATCACGGGATTGGCAGAGACGAGCTCGACCGTCGAGCTGCCGCTCGTGGCGACAGCCTTCAGATACTTGCCAGCAGCAGATGCCGAGACCGTCGCCTCGGCGCCCGACATATCGGACAGAAGCGTCCAGTCGGCCGCCGGAGCCTTCGCGTCGTCCGCCGCATACCAGGCAACAGTCGCCTGACCGGTGACGTCGATACCGTTGGTGGTCGAGCCGTCAGCGCGCTTAGCCTGCGCCGTCGCCTTCACGCTATCGCCCGAGACGAGATGGGTCGAATCACTATTGATCTGCGGCGTAGTGGTCACGCGCAGCAGGTTATACTTCCCCGCCGCGGTAACGCTGTCGGACGATACCCACTCAACTGTGTTATCGAGGGCGTTCGCCGTAACTTTGATGCGCTTGCCAACAAGCGCGTCCGAAATGGTCAGGCTGCCATCGGTCCTATCGATGCCGTCGGTAAGCTCGGTCCAGTCGGCATCGCCCTCGCCCTTGGCATACCACGCCATAGTGAGCTCGGCATCGTCGGGCACGTCCTTGGTCGAGCCCGACCAGCTGCCCGGAACCTGCACGCTCGGCGTGATCTTTGAACCCACGCTCAGCGTAACGTTCTTATCGGCAAGCTCAATACCCGCCAGCTTGTACTGGCCTTTAAGCGTCACGGGGCCGAGCGGGGCGACGGACTGCGTGCCGCCGTAGGAGCTCTTCTTCTGCGTACTGGAAACGGTGTTTTCGCTCGTCACCTTCACGCGCAG
>CABQHR010000179.1 GCA_902463875.1 uncultured Collinsella sp. | reverse complement strand
GATTTGAATCTATGCCCAATTAACAACCGTCAGGGAATTGTAATTGATGGTGAAGGTTCAAAGGTAATTTGCAAAGACTAATTTGAAAATTCCAGTTTGCTGTACTCGTTCCTAGCAGGGTTAGGGGCAGGCACGCCCCAACAAGAAGCTGTCCCAAAGGGGCAAGAATGGGGACTGCGGACGATTTCTTGGACCGTTACGCGGCCCTTCCCAGCGCGGAGCGGAACTCGGCCGGCGTGCGGCCACCGAGCGCATCGCTGCGCCTCTCCGTATTGTATCGACCGATCCAGCCCCCGAGCTCCTCGATGAAGCGGGCGGGGGTCCAGTCCGACCAGTCCCTGCCGTGCCAGAACTCCTTCTTGAGCAGGCCGAAGAAGCCCTCCATCGCCGCGTTGTCCGGGCTTCAGCCCTTGGCGGACTGAATTGGCTACACTGATGTGGACAGTTCCAGGAGGGGCGCAAGAGACGGGAAGGCCGTGTGCGCGTTCCTGCGCGAGGGCCGCGGGGAGGGGCTGCCTGGGTACGGCGCCTGTCAACTCGGTCTACGTCTTTGATGACCGGGTCGTACTCAATATCAACTTCACGGATGATGCCAAAACGGTCACCCGTGAGGAAGTGTTGGGTTCGAATGCTATGGACAATGTTCCAGCATGCTGGGATCGAACTCGCTAGCCGGAATCACACGGTACCCGTGACGCAGCAGCAGATCGACAAAAACACCGTTGCCCGCGGTGAGCGTACCGCTAAAGGTGCCATCGTAGACGCGACTCGCACCGCACGAGGGGCTACGGTCCTGCAAGACGCACGCAGCGATCTCGGACGGGCCGCCCGCCTGTTCGCACATATCGAGCGCACGTTGGGCACCCAGGCGAAACTCGCGATCGACCGAGATGCCCTCGCAGGTACGGACCTCGCCGTTCACAATCTCGGACGGCTTGCGCGGCGTGGGCAGGCCGCCAAAGACCTCAGGGCACACCAAGAGTACCTCGGTCCCCGTGCATTCGCACGCTTCGACCAGCTCGCGATGGTAGTTATCGAGCCCATTATACTTGCAGCTCTCGCCCATCAAGCAGGCACTTACCACGATTTTCATATTCAACTCTCCCCACGCAAAACGCCCCATTTGAGATGGACACTCAAATGGGGCGATAGACACTGCGCAACCAGTATTACTGCTGCTTCGGCATCAGCGGATTCTCGCGCGTGAGGAGATTCATGAACTCCTCGCCCGTGATCGTCTCCTTCTTGTAGAGATAACGAGCAAGCTCGTGGAGCTTGAACTTGTTCTCCTTGAGGATCTGCAGGGCGCGATCGTGCGCGTCCTCGATCAGCTTGGCAACAATCGCGTCCACACGCTCGGCCGTGCCGGGGGCGCAGGTGAGCGACGTGTCCTGGTTGAGGTACGCATTCTGGACGGTACCGAGCGCCATCATGCCAAACTCGTCGGACATACCAAAGCGAGTCACCATGTTGCGGGCGAGCTTGGTTGCCTGCTCAATATCGTTGGCGGCACCGGTCGTCATCTCGCCAAAGATGAGCTCCTCGGCAGCACGTCCGCCGCAGTAGACGGCAAGCTTGTCGAGCACCTCCTGGCGCGTGGTCAGGAAGCGCTCGTCTTCCTCGACCTGCATGGTGTAGCCCAGAGCGCCGCTCGTGCGCGGCACGATGGTGATCTTGGTGACCGGGGCGGAGCCCTTCTGGCGGGCGGCGACGATGGCATGGCCGATCTCGTGATAGGAAACGACCTGCTTCTCGTGGTCGGACAGCACCGTGGATTTACGCTGCTGTCCGGCAATGACGACTTCCACCGACTCCTCAAAATCATCCTGCGTCGCGCGCTTGCGACCCTCGCGGACGGCGCGCAGGGCACCCTCGTTGATGATATTGGCCAGGTCGGCACCAGAGGCGCCGGGCGTCGCGCGGGCGATCGCAGTCAGGTCGATCGGCGGCTGCGTCTTAACGCTCTTGGCATGGAGCTCAAGGATGTTCTTGCGGCCGGTCAGATCGGGCAGCTCAACGGGAATGCGGCGGTCAAAGCGGCCGGGACGTAGCAGGGCCGGGTCAAGGCTGTCAGGACGGTTCGTTGCAGCGAGGACGACGATACCCTTATGGTTATCAAAGCCGTCCATCTCGGTCAGCAGCTGGTTGAGCGTTTGCTCGCGCTCGTCGTTGCCGCTAAAGCCGCCGCCATCGCGCTTCTTACCGATGGTATCGATCTCATCGATAAAGACGATACACGGGGCCTTTTCCTTGGCCTGCTTAAACAGATCGCGCACCTTGGCAGCGCCACGGCCGACGAACATCTCGACGAACTCAGAACCAGAAATACTAAAGAACGGAACACCAGCTTCGCCGGCCACAGCCTTGGCAAGCAGGGTCTTACCAGTGCCCGGAGGGCCCACAAGAAGAGCGCCGCGCGGCAGCTTGGCGCCGATCTCCTCGTAGCGCTGCGGCTTCTCCAGAAAGTCGACGACCTCCTTGAGGGACTCCTTGGCCTCTTCCTGGCCGGCGACGTCCTTAAAGGTCACGCCCACGTCCTTGGAGGCGATCACGCGCGCGCCGGACTTGCCCAATCCGCCGCCGCCAAAACCACCGCCGCCAAAGTTCATCGACGGGCCGTCATCGCCCATAGCCTTCTTCATGCGGCGGTTGAGCCACCAGCCAATCAGGAAGAAAATCGCCATGGGAAGAATGAGCGTGATCAGGTAGTAGGTCATCAGGCCCGAGCTCTTGTCGCGAACGACCGACTCCAGCGAAGCGCCAGACTCAAGCACGCGATCGGTAAAGCCCGCGTCATTCGGCACACCGGTCGTCTTGTAGGCGATGTTCTCGTCCTCGCCCTTTTTAGTGTAATAAATCGTGTAATCGTCAGTGTTGTACTCGACCTTGTCGACGCTCTTCTTATCAAGCGCTTTGACAAACGTCGAGTAATCGGTCTTCGTAATCTGCTGCGTGTGACCGATGTTGGGGAACAGAACGGTCGAGAGCACGAGGTAGACGACGAAGGCGATGAGCACGTAGAGGATCATATTCCGTCTACGTTTGTTGTCATCCATCTCCATCTGCTTGAACTCCATCTACTGGGGTTGATAATGCTTTCTAGAATACCCAACCAGGACGGCGATAAACCGACGCCGAGCACGAAAGGACAGAGATGGCATCACTGGAAGTCGGCAAGGTTCAGATCTACACGGGCGATGGCAAGGGCAAGACGACGGCTGCGCTGGGGCTTGCACTGCGCGCCACGGGCTATGGACTTAACGTGCTTATGCTGCAGTTTGCCAAGAAGCTGCACTGCGCCGAGCATGATGCGGCGCCCCGTTTAGGTCTGCGCATCGTACAAGCCGACCGCGACACGCCCGAAGCCTGTGCCGCACAGATCCTGGAGCTGGCGCGCGAGCAGATTAGCCAGGTCGACGTGCTGATCTTGGATGAGCTGGGAGAAGCCATGCGCCGAGGCTTTGTGACGCGCGAAGATGTCGAAGCGTTGATCGCAATGAAACCGACCACCACAGAGCTCGTGCTCACCGGCCGCGGCTTGCTGCCACTGGCCGATCTCGCGGACCTAGTAACCGAAATGCGCCCCGTCAAACACTACTTCGACGAAGGCCTCCTAGCCCGCCAAGGCATCGAATACTAAATGATCCGAAGGGGACGGAGGAAAACGGATCATTTTGCCTTATCGCCAGGTCAATGATCCGTTTTCCTCCGTCCCCTACGGATCATTAGGCGGTGGCGCGGCCGAGC
>CABQHR010000178.1 GCA_902463875.1 uncultured Collinsella sp. | reverse complement strand
TAGCTTACCGGGCTCTCGTATTTGGGCTTGCCGGTCTCGGGGTCCTTGGCACCGATGAGTTTGCTGGCGCCATCGTTGCTGTTGATCTGCCATACGCCCTCGGGGGTGGCGTCTTCGCCCGGTTTGCCAGAAATAAAGTTGGCCTCCCACACGATGTTGCCGCTCTCGTCGTAGTAGCGCGCATGCTGCTCGGACAGGTCGACGTCGATATAGGCCTTCCAGTCGGGCTCGCCCTTGGCGGTAAATGTGTCGGCCTTCTGGGAGTACTTGATCTCGATTTCGCCGGTCTGCTTGTTGTTGATGGCGTCCTCGACCTGCTTGGCGAGCGAGCTGCTGTCGATGGACCAACCAAAGTCGCCGCCTTCGACGGCGCACTGCTTGCCATCGGCGCGCGTCCACCAGCGAGTGGAGCCCACGGTATTAAAGCCGTTGGCGAGCTCGGCTGCCCAGCTGCTGATCTGCGACGTATCGAGCGTGGGGTTGGCCGGATCGGCAAAGCTGATCCACTGCAACACGGAGCTGCCATCAACCTTGCCGGCATCCTCGCCGTTGAGCTTGAGGGTCACGTTGACGCCCAAGAAGTTGTTGGCGGCATCGCATGCAGACTGAATCTGATCATCGGTCAGCGTTCCATTGAGCGGCTCATAGGCATCGTTGCCGAGCTTGGAAAGATCTACGGTCTCGGCCAGCGAGGCAAGCTCGAGCTCGGCATACTTAATGACATGCTCGCGGTTGAGTTTTTCGTTGGAGCGCGCCTTCTCGACGGTAAACTTGCCGGCCTGCTCGTCATAGGAGCTATTGGCCTCGAACGCGCCCGAACGCCCCTCGTTAAACTCGTCGATGGCGGCGCCCAGATCCTTCTCAAACTGCTTTTGGTCAAAGGTGTCGGAGAGCATGGACAGGTCGACGTCTTGATCAAGATCGACTTCGTTGGAGCTAGCGGTTGTTTTGGTCTTGCCGCTTAAGGATTCTACTAGGCGAACCGGCCATACAAAGGCTTCGTTGCGGCTGATAATCTCTTTTGCGGCAGCTTCGCCGTCGACGATGGGCTCATCGGACTCGGGCTGATAGGTCCAGCTAAAGTCATCGCCCGTAACGGTGAGCTTATAGTGCTTCCACGCCGAGTTGACCTTGGTGGCGGCAGACGAAGCGTTGGAGAACGAGACGTCGACGCCGGCAATGGTGGTGTTGGGGTATGCTAGATGCGAAAACGCTACGATGCCTACGATATAGACAATGACGATAAGACCCAGGAGGACAAAGAGCGTCGTCTTTTTGCCCGACTTATTGTTCCCGGTGGGTTTGCGCGCGGGGCCGCGATCGCCTCGACCGTGCGTGGGGGGCTGCTTGGGCGTATTGCCGTTTGCCTGGCGCTGCTGACGTTGCTGGCGCTGCTGGTTCGGGCGTTGCGAAGCGTTTGCCGCACCACGCTGCTGACCGTGGCTCGGCGCGATAGGACGCGGCGATTGAACGCCGCCGGTGTGCCTGCTCGGCTGCTGCGGATCGGGAATCAGTTGAGTTCGATCGTTTTGCGACATCGTGTGCATATCCTTCGAATTTCGCCTTGCGGCTCATCGTGTTTTTACTGGGCTTGCATTATAGCGATTACCTAGTTGATTGTGGCATGGAAACGGTGGCATTCAAAAGAGGTGGGACATTTGTCCCACCTTCGAGTCGTTCTTTGTCGCTATCCGCACACACCGCATTTTGCACAGGCCGAAAGTGCGGCCGGTGCCTGCGCGATGCCGCCCTTTGCCGTCTCGCGCAGCGTGGCCGGCAACGCGTGGCCCACCGAGAGCATGACGTGTGCCATCTGATCAAACGGCACCAGGCTCTTAATGCCGGCGAGGGCAAGCTGCGCGGAGCTAAAGGCGGCTGCCACACCGATGGCGTTGCGGTTTTGGCAGGGCACCTCCACGAGGCCACCGACGGGGTCACAAACGAGGCCCAGCAGGTTACTCAGGGCGATGGAGCTGGCGTCGAGCGCCTGCTCGGGCGTGCCGCCGAGCATCTGCACCAGCGCGGCGGCTGCCATGGCGGCCGCACTTCCTACCTCAGCCTGGCAGCCGCCCTCGGCACCGGCGACGCAGGCGCTCGTGGTGAGGTTGAGGCCGATGGCAGCTGCGCAGTAGAGCGCGTCCATGACCTGCTCGTCGTCGAGCTGAAGGTGATCGGCGAGCGCCAGCACGCAGCCGGGCACGACACCCGCGGAGCCTGCCGTGGGAGCGGCGACGATCACTCCCATCGTGGCGGAGCGCTCGAGCACGGCCATCGCGCGGGCCACGGCGTCGGTTTGAACGGTGCCCATCAGGCTCGTGCTCAAATCGTTGCGGCCGGTGGCATCGACGAGTTTAGCCTCGCCGCCGATAAGCCCGCCGAGCGATCGTTGCGGATTGACGATGGGGGTCGTGGTCTCCTCGCGCATGACGTCGAGCACGCGGCGCATGGCGGCGACGGCGTGGGCCTCGCCGGTCAGACGCGCCTCGCGCACGGCCATAACGGCGCCGATATTCAGGCCGAGCTCGGCGCACGCATCGAGCAGCTGCTCGCCGTCGTCGAAGATCTCCTTTGCCGAGACACCGGGGGAGAGCGACGAGGCAGAACCGGGGAGCTCGATAAAGGTCGCGTAATCGACATTGTCGAGTTTGCGGAGCATGGGGACGACGGTGTCGTCGGGCGCGCCGTCGGTCTCGAAGACGGAGTAGGCCTGGCCGCCCACTTCGGTGCGGTAGGTGCGGCAGAAGGCGATGTTCACGTGTGCGTAGGCGAGCAGGTTCGTGAGCGCGGCGAGCACGCCGGGGACGTCGTAGTGCGCCACGAAGAGTGTGGAGTACATGCCCGAGATGTCGACGCCGACGCCGTTGATGCGGCTGATGCGCATCTTGCCGCCGCCCAGGCTCTCACCGCGGACCTGGGCCGTGGCGCCCGTGTCGTCGACCATGTCGATGTCGACGGTGTTGGGGTGGATGGAGGCGTCGTCGCCCTTGATGTCAAAGTGATATTCGAGGCCCTGCTCGTGCGCGAGGTCGAAGGCCTGCTTGATGTTCTCGTCATCGGTGTCGAGGCCCAGGATGCCCGCGACGAGCGCACGATCGGTGCCGTGGCCGCGGTAGGTGTGGGCAAAGGAGTTCCACAGGCCAAAGGTGACCTTAGTGATGCGGCCTTCCAGCAGGCTGGCGGCAACTTGTGCGCACCGCAGGGCGCCGGCGGTGTGCGATGAGCTGGGGCCGACCATGACGGGGCCCAAGATCTCGAATGCCGAGGTCGTAGCTAGTGTTTGCGGCTTACCTGCCATGGGTGCTCCTTTAATCTGTCCCGTCGTCCCGAGGGGCGGGGCATAAGGTCGCCTGCTCGGACAGTCCTGCTCGCACGGAGAGCACATTAAGTGCTCTCCGGCTCGTGCGGAACTCGCGATAAACCTTATGCCCCGCCCCTCGGGACTAAGGATACATGGTTGGAGTCGTTATGCTGCAAAATTCATCGGCTGGTGACCTATTCCGTGTCCCGTGTTGGCTCATCTTCGCCACCGGCTGATAAAAAAGAAGTACCGCTTGGGGGCGGTACTTCTTTTTGAAAGCGTGTGTGTTGTTGCGACCTTAATGGTTCTTAATTACAGGCCGCAGGCTGCTTTGAGTTCTTCGACTCGGTCGGTGTTTTCCCAGGTGAAGTCGGCGTCTTCGCGGCCGAAATGACCGTAGGCTGCCGTCTTTTCGTAGATGGGGCGACGCAGGTCTAGGTCGCGGATGAT
>CABQHR010000177.1 GCA_902463875.1 uncultured Collinsella sp. | reverse complement strand
TCGCTCAGCAGATACACGGCTCGCTTATTGCTCGTCTCGTTTAGGGGCAGCTCGCGCTCGACAATCCCAAGCGACGCCAGCTTATCCACATAGCTCTTTACGTTGCTCGCAGGGATTCCCGTAGAGCTCGCAATCTCCGAGATCCTCGAGCGTCCCTGGGCAATTGCTTGCACGATCGCATCATATTGCTCGGGATTGCGGCACTCTTGCAACAGCAGGTTGCTCGGCTCCTCAAAGAGATAGCCCGTAGGAGTAAGAAAAAGACGTTTGATGTTGTCCTTGAGCGGTGCGGCAGGATCGACTTTCTCGATATATGCAGGAATGCCACCCGTCATGCCATAGCAAACTGCAGCGTCTTCGCGACCCATGCTCTGCCACAACCCGAGGGTCGTCGTAAAATCGAGCGGCATGATCTTAAACTGGGCCGTACGCCTACCGTATAGTGGGCTCTCGTAGCCCAACACCTGTTCCTCCATAAACGAAAGAGACGAGCCGCATAGGATCAGCATTAGCCCGGTCTCTTTGTATAAGTGGTCGATCTTGTCTTGCAGCAACGAGCTGATTTCGGGATTCGATTGGGCGAGATAGGGATACTCGTCAATCACGACAACCAAACGTTCCGTGCGAGCCATGGTGGCCAATGCATCGAACGCTTCGTCAAAACTACGAAACGACACGCCTGCAGCACCAACCGAGCCTGCAAGTATCGCCTGGCTAAAGCCGTGCAGGTTTGCCTCCGCATTGGTACGACGAGCTTGAAAGTAAATAGCCTTCTTGCCCTGGATGAACTCTGTGATAAGGCGCGTTTTACCCACACGACGGCGGCCGTAAATCACAGGCATTTCAAAGGAGCCCGTGCCATACAGTCGATTGAGCTCGGACATTTCCACTGTTCTTCCGATAAACATAGGGCCATCCTTCCTTTACGTTATAGCTAGCTATATTATACCTTCCTATAATATGTCTAGCTATAACGTAATTCGACAAGCGGAGCACGAAAAGGGGCGGTGCACCCCCGCACGTGGACCGTTCCGGAAAATGTATCCCGTTCTGGAGCCAAAAACTGGGCCGTAGTTTCCGCCAAGCATGCCATCCGGAAAGCGCGTCCCGTTCTGAGCCTGAATTCTGGGATGAACTTTCCACTGAAGCATCTACTGGAAAATGCATCTCGTTCCGAGGCTTAATTCTGGGATGCACTTTCCGCGGAGAGACTGCCGTTTTTCGAAAAAGTACACGTCCCTAAACTTACCAGGTCTTCATAACTTGTTGCCGTTCACGGGAGCCGATCACCGCCCACCGATTCGGATGTAAAAATGTCGCCGAAAACAGGCCATCTACCTGCATGGTTAGATTTTGGTCAGCTTTTGGTCAGCTGAGCGGCAAGTTCCAGCTGATACGTTTTTGCTACCCAAAAGGAGGCGGTAGCTCATGACCCATTGCAATGACCAACTCATCGACCAGCTGCTCACTCAAGCCGAACAAGAGGGGCGCTGTCTGATTCCCCCGAGCACGGCGATCCGAAAAGCGCTCCTTCGGCGCACCGGCAGCACGGTTGTCTCGCCCATGCCGGGGTTGTTTGCGCGAAAAACGCGCTGGGATGAACTCAACCGAGCGCAACGCCATTGCGAAATCCTCCGCGCCCTTGCGATCATCCACCCCGATTGGACGTTCTGCTCGTTTTCGGCAGCTTGCCTGCTGGGACTCGAGGTCTCGTGACGACATCTGAACGTTGTGCATGTCTGCAGCTCGACAAAGCCGTCGGCTCGTCCGGGCGCGCATATTCAGCGGCACCAGATTGAGCCGGCGGGAGCAATCCGTCTATCCGGCATATCGGTAACGCCGCCCATCCAAACGGTCACAGATTGCCTGCTGCAAACTGGTTTTGCCGACGGCATGCCCATTGCCGATTCGGCGATCTCAAAGCTCGGCCTTACGCGAGAGCAGTTGATGGAGGCCGTCGAACAACGAGCGACCGCCCGCAATGGTCGCGCGATTCGCACCGCCCTCACGACACTTCGATATGCCGACGCCCGCGCCGAGAGCGGTGGAGAATCGGTCGCCCGAGCCGTCATGATCGAGACGGGCTTTGCGCCCGACTGGCTTCAATACGAGCTGACGGACCCCTTCGATTCGGCCAAGCCCATACGAACGGACTTTGCCTGGGAGCGCCAGGCGCGGGAACTCACACTGGGCGAGCTCGACGGTCTCATCAAATATACCGATCAGACCATGCTGGCCGGACGTACCACCGCCGAGGCGCTCGTTGCCGAACGACAGCGCGAGGCGCACCTATCGCTCTACGGTCACCCGCTCATCCGCTTTACCATAAACGAGGTCCGCCCGGCAGGAATGCTCGCCAAAAAGCTGCAGACGGCAGGCATCCGGCAGACCGCGCTGCCGACATGGCTCAACGAGGTGGACCTGTAGGAGCTGCTAGGCCACGCATCGCCAGATCGCATCCCCCTATCTGGGCCGCGTTTTCCCAACGACCACGCCAACGGGAAGCGCGTCCTAGCCTGGACGCTCAAAACGGGATGCACTTTCCGGATGGCGGACCTAGCGGAAAGCGTGTCCCAGAATCGAGACTCAGAATGGGATGTGCTTTCCGGTTGAGTCCTTCAGCGGAAACTCTATCCCGGAATAAACGCTCAAACTGGGATGCACTTTCCAAACGGCCGGCCAGCGGAAAACGCATCCCATTCCGAGACCTGATTCCGGGACGCAGTTTCCGCATGCGGCCCCGTTGGGAAAGTTCATCCCGTTCAGAGGCTGGATTCCGGGACGCAGTTTCCGCTCCAAGCAAAAGGCCCCGGCTCGCGATGGAGCTAGGGCCAAAGACGCAGCGTATGCAGTTGATGCTGAGCATGGACAGCCCGTCAGTAATGGCCATCCGCGCTCTACCCTACCCGCGGTGACGGGCGCGGCTGTACGGCGTATCCACCATGGGCAGATCCGGACGCAGCTTGCCGTCAAACGCGCGATAGGCATTCTGTACGGCGGGCGCCGTGGGGATCGTTGCGATCTCGCCGATGCCCTTGCCGCCGTATGCCACGGGCAGCAGTTCGTCCTTCTCCACGTAGATGGCGTGGATATCCGGAATCTCGGGCGCACGGAACAGTCCGAGCGTGCCGTACCTTGCTTGGGGCACGCAGTCCTTGAGCGGCCAGTCCTCGGTAAGCGCATAGCCCATACCCATGAGCACGCCGCCTTCGATCTGGCCCTGGATGGAGATGGGGTTGACCACCTTGCCGGAATCATGCGCGGCATAGACTTCGCTCACGCGACCGTCATCATCCAGAATGACCACATGCGTGGCAAAGCCGTAGCAGATGTGGCTCTTGGGGTTGGGGACGTCGGCGCCCAGTTTGTCGGTCGGCTCCAGATACACGTAGCCAAACTCGCATCCCTCGAGCGACTTGATGGCGGCCGCGGGATCTTGAGGATGCATGCCCTGGCCGGCGACGAGTTCCTGCGTGCGCAGCTGATAGGCGCGACCGTCGTCGTACTCGATCTTGACGCCGTCACCATGGGCGCTCACCGGGGCGGTAGGCGCAGGCTTGCCGGCCTCGATGCCAACCATGGCATCGCGCAGCAGGAAGGCGGCGCCGCGCACGGCCTCGCCGGTCACGACCGTCTGACGCGAGCCAGACGTGGTGCCGGAGTCGGGAGCGTTCTCGGTGGAGCACTCGCCGTTGGCGATGCAGCTCAGCGGCAGACCGCAGGCCTCGGCAACGTCCTGCAAAAAGACCGTGTTGCAGCCCTGGCCGATGTCGGACGTGGCGGCGTAGACCACGGCGCG
>CABQHR010000176.1 GCA_902463875.1 uncultured Collinsella sp. | reverse complement strand
ATTCGCATGGATGCCGATTCCACGCGCGGCAAGGATGCGCACAAAAAGCTGCTCGAGCAGTTCGATGCGGCGGATTGTGCCGTGTTGCTGGGTACCCAGATGATTGCTAAAGGTCTCGATTTTCCCGAGGTCACGCTCGTGGGCGTGGTCAATGCCGACTTTGCGTTAAAACTGCCCGATTTTAGAGCGGGGGAGCGCGCCTACGATTTGCTGGAGCAGGTCGCGGGCCGTGCCGGACGCGGCGATCGCCCTGGCGAGGTCATCATCCAGACCTATCTGCCCGAGGACCCGGTCATTCGTGCCGTTGCCGAGCACGATCGTTCAATCTTTACCGACTACGACCTGGACCAGCGTCGCGACGCGCTGTATCCGCCGTTTGTGCGCCTGGTCAACATTTTGGTGTGGTCGGCGAACGCGGATGATGCGCAGGACTACATTGGGCGCATCGCAAAGCTGCTCAAGCGCCGCTGGCATGCCGTCGCGCCCGACTTTTTGCGGGCGGGGAACGCCGTGCCGCAGGTGCTGGGCCCGGCTTCGTGTGTAATCGAGAGAGCCAAGGACCGTTACCGCTTCCATCTGCTTGTGAAGTCGCCCGTGGGGTACCATGTCTCTGATGATATCGACGCCTGCCTCAAAGAGGTGGGCTCCGTGCGCGGCGTGAGCGTGAGCGTTGACGTCGATGCCTATGATTTGATGTAACAAACCGAAAGGATGGCCATGGAAGCCAACGGAATCGTACTGTCGCCCGACCCTCGTCTGCGCCAGGAGTGCGCCGTCATCGAGGAGATCACCCCGGCGATCGAGGCGCTTGCCGAGAAGATGAAGAAGATGATGTTCGACAACGGCGGCTGCGGCCTGGCTGCTCCGCAGATCGGCGAGCTTATTCAGCTCGTCACCATCGACTGCGACTACAGCGACAAGAACGACTACGACCCGTACGTGCTTATCAACCCTGTCATTGTTGAGCAGAGTGACCATTTGGTGCCGTTTAGCGAGGGCTGCCTGTCTATCCCCGGGATTAGCTGCGAGATTGAGCGTCCCGACCATGTCGTCGTCGAGGCGTATGATCTGGACGCCAACCTGATTCGTTATGAGGCCTCGGGCGATCTGTTCTGCGTGTGCCTGCAGCACGAGATCGACCACCTGCACGGCAACACCATGTTCGAGCGCCTTAAGCCCATGCAGAGGCTCAAGGCCGTCAAGGAGTACCAGGACGCCCTGGCCCGCGGCGCTCGACCGGGCGAGACGGAGTAGGTCCCACCGTCCCCGGTGCTGAGCGCCCACATATCATCCCGTGCTCAAACATTCTCGCTTTGCTGCGAAACTGCGCGCGGGACGATATGTGGGCGCTCAGCACCGGGGACTGCGTTGTTCTGGCTCGGTTCGCCCGGGTGCCGTCGGGCCAGGGATGGGCGTCTTCGCTGATGGGTGCTTTGCTGAAAGAGCTGCTTTTATTGCGGCTCTTTCTTTGGTTTTGGGTATATTTGTTCTTGTTGAAATGTTATTGCGGATGGGCTGGTGATTTGGCTTTCCGCTGCTCTTTGTAGCCGTCTCGGCTTTGGTTGAGAGGAGACGATCTTTATGCGAATTGTGTTTATGGGTACGCCTGATTTTGCTGTGCCTTCGCTGACTTCGCTTGTTGAGGCTGGGAATGAGATTGCGCTTGTTGTTACTCGTCCTGATGCTGTTCGTGGTCGTGGTAAAAAGCTTGAGCCGTCTCCTGTTAAGGCTAAGGCGCTGGAGCTGGGGTTGCCGGTTGTTGAGGCTAATCGTATGACGCCGGAGGTTGTCGAGGCGCTTCAGGCTGCGCAGGCAGATATTTTCTGTGTGGCTGCCTATGGTTGCATTTTGCCTGATGAGATACTGCATATGGCGCCGCTCGGCATTGTGAATGTTCATGCGTCCTTGCTGCCTCGTTGGCGCGGCGCGGCTCCCATTCAACGTGCCATTCTTGCTGGTGATGAGATTGCTGGCGTTTCTATCATGCGCATTGGGCATGGCGTGGATACTGGTGCTTATTGTGCTCAGGCTTCCACGTCGGTTGCCGGTAAGCATGCCGAGGCGCTGACTATGGAGCTCGCTGAGCTCGGCGGCAAACTGCTTGCCGATACGCTTCCCTCTCTTGCCGATGGCACTGCCGTGTGGACTGAACAGGATGAGGCGCTCGTTACCCATGCTGCCAAGATTTCTAAGCAGGAGATGCGCTTGGATCCGCAAATGGCGGCGCTCGATTGCGTGCGCCATGTGCTTGCTTCGTCCGATACCGCGCCTGCTCGTTGCGTGATTGCCGGCAAGACCGTGCGCGTGCTCGATGCTGCGCCGGCTGATGTGTCGCTTGGTGAGGGGCTCGTCGCCGTTCAGGCCAAGCATGTTTACCTGGGCCTTTTCGATGGCTCGGTTGAGTTGCTCGAGGTTAAGCCTGATGGCAAGCGTGCTATGGCCGCTTCTGCTTGGGCTGCTGGCCTGCAGGGTGCCGATCTTTCGTGGGGTGTTTTGTCATGAGCAAGCTGTCTCCCGCGCGCAAGCTTGCGCTCGATGTGTTGATGGAGGCCGATCGCCGCGGTATGTACGCACGCGACGTATTGTCTTCCCGTGCATCCGCCAAGGCCATTGACCAGCGCGATTCCGCTTTTGCCGCTCGTTTGGCGCTCGGTGTCGCCGCCACGCAGGGCATTTTGGATGAGTTGCTCGATCAGTTTTTGGATAAGCCCAAAAAGGTCGCGCCGCGCGTTCGCATGGCGCTTCGCATCTCGGCCTTCGAGATGCTCTACCTGCATACGCCGGGCCGCGTTGCCGTGAGCCAGGGTGTTGAGCTGGTGCGCAGCGGTGCTAAGTCTGCCGCGGGCCTGGCAAATGCGGTGCTGCACAAGGTCGCGGACAACGTTGAGGACTTTGCCACGGCATCCGACGTGGATGAGTCCGAGCGCCGTTTGGTTCGCCTTTCGCGTTTGATGGGTCTTCCTCGCTGGCTGTGCGCTCGTATTATGGCCTCGTTCGATACGCCCGAGGGCGCGCTCAGCTTTGCCGGCAATCTGGCGCCGGCGCCGCTTGCCCTGCATGAGAACGCCTTTGCGACCAAGCCCGATCCGTATATCTCGCAGCTCGTCGCACCTGTCTTCCCGGGCTGCCATGCCCCGGTTGATGCCCTGGTTACCGTTGCTTCGGGTGTGTTTGAGCGTGCTGCCGCGGTGGCATCTGATCTCAACGCGCAGCTTATCGCCACAGCTGCCACACGCCCCGGTAGCTGCCTCGAGATTGGTGCCGGTCGTGGCACCAAGACCTATGTGATGATGTGCCAGGCCAAGCGTGCGGGCTATGAGCGTCAGCATACGGCGCTCGATCTACATGATCGCAAGTGCGATCTGAATCTCGCGCGCCTGCATAAGGCCGGTATTCAGGGCGTGCGTACGGTTTCGGGTGATGCCTGCGAGCTTAATGAGGTGCTCACATCGTTTGATGCCATGCTTGGCGAGCCGGTTAAGTTCGACACAGTCTTTATCGATGCGCCGTGCTCTGGCACCGGAACCATGCGTCGTCATCCCGAGATCCCGTGGCGCCTGACCGAAAAGGATGTGACGGTTGAGCTGCCCAAGCTGCAGCTTACGATGCTCAAAGAGGCTGCTGCGCGCGTGGCTGCCGGCGGCGAGCTCATCTATGCGACGTGCTCGGTTTTCGACGAGGAGAACACGCAGGTGGTGGACGCTTTCCTGAACTCTCCCGAGGGTGCCAGCTTTAGCGTGGCACCGCTTTCCGAGGCGCAGATTCTGCAACTCCCCGAGTTCGCCCAGGCCAAGAAGCTCGTCTCCGTACGCCA
>CABQHR010000175.1 GCA_902463875.1 uncultured Collinsella sp. | reverse complement strand
CGGCAAGCCAGTCATCCAGCCCCGCCGTCCAAACAGCCGCCTGGACAAGGTGCGCTATATGTTTCAGAAGGTAATGTAAAGATATGTTCGAGTCCACGTTTGACCCAAGCTGCTGCGACGCGGACATCCCCTCCGCTCCCGGCGTCGAGCGCCTGAACGTGCTGATATTCGGCCTCAAGAACTCGACGCTCATCCCGTACGTGCTCTACGTTCGCAAGAACGCGGAGTCTTCGGGCGAGGAATCCGAGGTCTTCGCCCTGCTTGAGAGCTACATCGTCCGCCGAACGCTGGTTCAGGCGACCACGAAGAACTACAACAGGCTGTTCACCTCGCTGATCCTGAACGAGGTGAAGGACGCGGAGACGCTGAGGAAGGCTCTTGAAGCCAACGAAGAGGCGACGACGTACATGCCCGGCGATGACGAGGTTCGAAGGGCGTTCGAGGAATCGTGCTTGTACAATCTTCAGTCCAAGGGCGTTCTCTATCTGCTGGAAAGCGCCATTCGCCCAGGCATGAGCAGCACGGCCCTGCTCGGGTTCAACCAGTACACCCTCGAGCACATGATGCCCAAGAAGTGGCGCAACAAATGGGGAGCCCTCGACGATGAGGCTGCCACGCGAAGGGACAGGAAGCTCCTCACGCTCGGCAACCTCGCCATCATCACGCATTCCCTTAACGCCTCCATCCGCGATGCCGATTGGCCCACCAAGAAGCAGGGAAAGGGATACAAGGACGGCCTTGCCCTCTGCGCCGCCGGCCTTGCGACCATGGCCGGCGCCCTGGAGAAGGAGTCTTGGGACGAGGGCGATATCGCCGATCGCGCCGAATGGCTTGCGGACAAGGCGTTGGAGGTCTGGCGTTAAACCTTACATGCGCCCCATCTCGAAGATGCTTGCGGTGTCGGAGCCCGCATCCATGACGGATGTTGTCGGCTCTTCCAAATGCGAGGTTTGCGGTGGCGCTTCCGTCACTGGTACCTCAACCCCCTCGCCGAGTGCCAGGAAGAACCCCATCACGAGCTCGACCCTCTGCTGCAGGGACTCGCTCAGCTCGCTGTAGGAGGTCGCCAGATGCACCTCCTTGGACAACTCCGCCATCGAGTCCTTCAACGCCTTCTGAACGCTCACAGAGGGCCTCACCTCGACCTGCGTATCGGTTAGCTTGGCGATGATGTAGTCCTGCCTGCTCATGCCGCTCCAGGCGGCCATCTCGCATATGAGCTTGCGCTCCTCAGGGGTGCAGCGGAACGCCATCGTCTTGCTGCGCTTGCGGGCGCTGTTCTCGCACGGCATCTTTCTTACCCCCTCGCCCCGTCGAGCGCGGCGGCCATCTCGTCCTGCTTCGTGGGGAACAGGTGCGCGTAGCGGTAGGTGATGTCCACCGCCTCGTGGCCCATGCGCTCGGCGATGGCCAGCGCGGAGAAGCCCATCTCTATCAGCAGGCTCACATGGCTGTGGCGTATGTCGTGTATGCGGATGCGCTTCACGCCCGACGCCTTGCACCCGCGCTCCATCTCGTGGGCCAGGAAGTGCTTGGTCACGGCGAACAGGCGCTCGTCGGGGGCGACGTCGTCGCGCATCTCGATGAAGTCCGCCATCTCGTCGCGAAGGAAGGCGGGCATGACGATCGTGCGCACGGACTTGGGCGTCTTGGGGTCGGTCACGGTGTCCACGCCGCGGAGGCTCTGGTACGACTTGTTGATGCGCAGCCGCGAGCTATCCAGCATGAAGTCGGACGGCGTGAGCGCCAGGAGCTCGCCGCAGCGGATGCCCGTCCAGTACAGCAGCTCGAAGGCGTGGAACGAGAGCGGCTTGTCCATGACGGCCTCGCTGAACCTCAGGTACTCGTCCTTGGTCCAAAACTGCATCTCGCCGCCCTTCTTCGAGCCTATCTTGTCGACCCTTCGCACCGGGTTGTCGGCGAGGCCGTAGTAGCGCTCGGCGTGGTTGAAGATGGCGTTGAGCTGGTTGTTCACCGTGCGCAGGTACGTCGGCGCCCAGGGCTTCCCGTCGGCGTCCCGGTGCTCGGTGAGCTCGTTCTGCCACCTAATGACGTCGATCGGCCTCACGTCGCACATGCGCATGTCCCCGAAGAACGGCACGAGCTTGTCGTTGATGATGTACTCCTTGGTGATCCACGTGTGCTCGCGTACGCGCGGCTTCACCTCGGAGGCGTACACCTCGACGAACTCGGAGAACGTCATGTCCATGGCCCCGCCGTTAAGGCTCTTGAACTGGCCCTCCCACACGGCGGCCTCCACCTCGGAGGAGAAGCCGCGCTTCGTCTTGTGGCGCTTCGAGCCGCGGGCGTCGCGGTAGTAGCACTGCACGTAGAACGTGCCGTTGCCGTCGTCCTTGTACACGGGCATGTCAGTCCACCTCCGGGAAGTACAGGGCGTCGAAGACGTCGCTCCGGACGCGCCCGCGGATCACCACGCGCCCGCGCGCCTCCTGCTCGGCGTTTATCCTCCTGATTACCTCGTAGGCGCTGCCTTTCTTGATCCTCAGCAGCTCCGCGACCTCGTCGGCATCCAGCATGTGCGGCCTCGGCGTCTTCGCCACCTTCTCGTCCATGGCTCCTCCAATCAATAGCGTACGGATACGTACGGTTTACAGATTCAGAGTAAACGTACATATCCGTACTGTCAATAGAATTGCGTACATTTGCGTACGCTGATAAGATGTGCTGGTACGTAATTCCAGGAGGAGGGCTCATGTCCGTAGGCGAGAACATAAGGCGGTACCGCAAGTCGCGCGGCATCACGCAGGCGCAGCTCGCCGAGGCGGTCGGCCTGACCGAGGGGGCCGTGCGCCACTACGAGAGCGGCATCCGAGCCGTGAAGCCCGAGCTGCTCGAGTCCATCTCCGCGGCGCTCGGCGTGTCCGTCAACGCCCTCAAGGATTACGGCGTCGAGACCGCGGGCGACCTCATGTCGCTTCTCGTGCGGCTGGAGGACTCCTTCGGCATCGTGCCCGCAGCCGACGGCTCGGGCCTCTCCCTGAACCCCAAGGCGCCGCACGCGCCCAAAGCGGCGACGGCTATCGAGCTGTGGGCCGAGAAGCGCGCGCAGCTCGAGAACGGCGAGATCGACGACAGCGAGTACGAGGACTGGAAAGCCTCGCTGTAGCGACTCTCCGCATTTCGCAACCAATGAAACCGAATCAGGACGCCGGGCTAGGCGGTGAGCTCCGCTCGCACCTGCGTATGCTGAGTTTTTACTCCCCATTGCATGCCAAGGCATTTCAAGCGTAAACGGGGAGTAAATGACGCGGTGGCTTACACGGCAGCACACAGCAGTACGCCGCGGCATTTCCCCTGGTTACTCCCGTTTTCATTGAGATGGCGAGATTCTTTACTCCCCATTAACCACCTGGGGAAACGCCGTGCAGAGACCGCCGAAAAGCCGATTGAGTTCGATTTGAGTTTCAAAGGACCTAAAACGGCCCCTTTTCGTTATCGGGGACAAAAATCGCACGTCTACTCACTTGGGATGAATCCTTACTCCCATTCCTCCGAATACCGCCCCATACTTTGCCGTCTTGAAATACGGGGAGTAAATAGCAAAATCGCAGGTGAAAGGGAGTAAAAAGGCAAAGAAAAAGCCTCCGTCCCAGCACGGGAACGGAGGCTCAATTTTCGTATTTACTCACCGCCGTCGCTGACGGCTTTGCCATGACTCTCGTACGAAACGAAACTCAGCGGCACAGTACGGCACTCAAAAGTGCAGGTCAGAACCCTATCAGCCTACTCCCACTCGATCGTCGCGGGCGGCTTGGACGTGATGTCGTAGCACACGCGGTTGGCGCCGGGAACCT
>CABQHR010000174.1 GCA_902463875.1 uncultured Collinsella sp. | reverse complement strand
GAATCGTCGGTGATCTTGCCGTCCGCCAGGTTGACGATGCGCGTGGCGTACTGGTACGCCAGCTCGGGATTGTGCGTGACCATGATGACCAGACGGTCGCGCGCAACGTCCTTGAGCAAATCCATGACCTGCACGGATGTCGTTGAGTCTAAGGCGCCGGTCGGCTCGTCAGCCAGCACAATCTCGGGATCGTTGATCAGGGCGCGGGCAATAGCCACGCGCTGCATCTGGCCGCCCGATAGCTGGCTCGGGCGCTTGTTAACGTGCTCGCCCAGACCGACTGCCTCAAGCGCCTTGCGTGCACGCTGGCGGCGCTCGGCATGCCCCACGCCCGTGAGCGTAAGCGCCAATTCCACGTTTTCCAAAATGGTCTGATGCGGAATGAGGTTGTAGCTCTGAAACACAAAGCCAATGCGATTGTTTCTGTAGGCATCCCAATCGCGGTCGCTGAAGTCCTTGGTCGAGATGCCATCGATCAACAGGTCGCCGGAATCGAAATGGTCGAGTCCACCAATGACGTTGAGCATCGTAGTTTTACCCGAACCCGAGGGACCCAGGATGGCTACAAACTCGTTATCGCGAAAAGACAGGCTTACGCTGTCGAGCGCTACCTGCGTAAACGACTGCGTAACGTACCTTTTGCAAATATCTCTGAGATCCAGCATGGACGGCAACCTCTCTCGCGCGGGCGCGCTCGCCCGCTCCCCCGCCGTTCACGTTCGGCGCGCTTGTCCTACTCTATCCTCATTTTTGGCCGATACCAGTGAGGAATGTAACGAACCGCGCCAAAAAACGAACGGGACAGCACGCCGCATGGCGCACCATCCCGCATATAACATCCCCGATGTGACAAAGAGGCTGTCACTTTGTCACATTCCAATGCGCGCTACTTTTCGAGCCCGCACGGCATAACGTTAGCGCTGCCGCGGCGAGCCTCAGTCACGGCTGCAAAGAAGCGATAGCCGCCCGAGAAGTTAAAGCACTCAAAGCCATGCTGCGCCAAAATGCGGCAAGCAATGTAGCTGCGAATGCCGCTCTGGCAAATTACGTAGACCGGCTTGGCCCGGTCGAGCTCGCCCAGGCGATTGCGCAGATCATCGACGGGAATGTTTACGAAACCATCGATATGCCCGCGCTCATACTCCCCTTCCGTACGAACATCGAGCAGCTGCACGCTGCCATCGCGTGGCAAGTTGGGCTCATCCTCCCAATGCCACTGCGCCAGTATGCCGCGATTGAGGTTCTCGATCATAAAGCCCGCCATATTGACGGGATCCTTCGCCGATGAGTACGGCGGCGCGTATGCTAGGTCCAAATCCTTAAGCCTATCGCCGCGCATGCCTGCCTGGATGGCAGTCGCCAGAACGTCGATACACTTGTCCACACCATCGATGCCCACGATTTGCGCACCCAGCAGGCGCAATCCCTGCTTCTCGAAGATAACCTTCATGGTCATGGGCGTTGCACCCGGATAATAACCCGCATGCGAACCGGGCGACAGGACCACGCTGTCGCAGTCAATTCCCGCCGCGTGTGCTGCCTTTTCGGATAGTCCCGTGCTTGCCGCCGTCAAGTCGAATACCTTGATAATCGATGAGCCCAACGATCCGCGGTAGCAGCTGTCCATGCCGGCTATGACATCGGCAACGACACGCCCCTGCTTGTTGGCGGGGCCGGCGAGCGAAATGACCGCGTCCTCGCCGGTCACCTGATGCGTGACCTGCGCGGCATCGCCCACGGCATACACGTCGGCAGCAGAGGTCTCCATGCGGTCGTTGACCACAATAGCCCCCTTGATGCCCAGTTCGAGCCCCGCCTCTTGCGCCAGATGGCTCTCAGGTGCCACGCCAATGGCAAGCAGCACCATATCGGCTCCGATAGGGTCATCGCCCGCAACATGGGTGACAACGCGGCCATCAACTTCCTCAAAACCTGTCACATCGGCCTTGAGGCGCAGATCAATACCGTGCTCACGCACCTCGGTATGCAAAAGGGTCGCCATGTCGTAATCCAGGTTGTTCATAAGCTGGACGGGACGCTGCAGAAGGGTCACCTGGAGCCCTAGCTCGCACAGATTCTCCGCCGTCTCGACGCCAATGAAGCCGCCGCCGATCACGACGGCACTGCTCGGTCGCCGCTCTCGAACATAGCTGTGAATACGCAGCGTGTCCTCAACGGTGCGTAGGCTAAAGATTTTATCCGAGTCGATGCCCGGCAACGCAGGGCGAATCGGCTTTGCACCCGGCGACAGGATGAGCTTGTCATACGTCTCGACAAATTCCTCGCCCGTCAGCATATTGCGAACCTCGACCGTATGCGAATCGGGATGGATGGCAAACACCTCGTGACTCGTCTTGACCGCAATGCGAAAGCGATCCCAAAAGCCCTTGGGAGACTGCAGCGTCAATGCACTCTCTTCTTCTATCACGCCGCCAATGTAGTACGGAAGCCCACAGTTGGCATACGATACAAAACCCGTGCGCTCAAAGATGACAATTTGGGCCTGCTCGTCGAGCCTGCGCAAACGTGCCGCCGCCGATGCGCCGCCCGCGACGCCTCCAACGATAACCACCTTCATAGCTAACGCACCACCTTTCCCGTATAGCCGCTTATGCCGCCGATATTCTTGACACTGCCATACCCAGAACGCTTAAGAAAACTCACAGCGTGGTTGCTTCGCGCACCACTCAGGCAATGCACGAAAAGCTGCGTGCCCTTGTCTGGATACAGCTCAAGCACCTGGTTGATACGATCGAGCGGAACGTTGACGCTGCCCGGAATGTGGCCCTGTCCATACTCGTCAGCACTCCTCACGTCGAGCAGCACCGCCCCCTTAGAAGCCTTCCATTCCTGGACGCCCACATTCATGTCCGGTCCTGCAAACAAATCAAACAATCCCATAGCGCACTCCTTTGCTGGTTGCTTTGGGCAAGTATGCCAAGGCACTGCGGTCGCGTTCTGTGACCAAGTCACCAAACGGAAAATATGTTGCCGACGGCAGATACAGCTGCGCGGTAGGTCTAGACCAACCGTGCCAACCCATCTACATCACGCACGATAATCCGTCCGCGCCTAACCTCGATGAGCCCGTCCTGCGCAAGACGGCTCAGAGCGCGCGTCACCGCTTCGCGCGCAGAGTTGATGTCGCGTGCAAGCTCGTCTTGCGTTACGGCAACTTCTGCTGTGCCCGCAACTCGGCAATGCTCGAGCACGTAGCTGGCGACGCGCTGATCGAGACGCTTAAAGAGCATCTGCTGCAGCACGCATACCACCTGGGAGTAGCGCTTCACCTCAACCTGGAGCATAAAGGCCTTAACGTAGACATTATCGCGGGCGAGCTGGACGCACACGCTCGCAGGCACCACCAAAAGCGATGACCTGCGTGCTGCAACCACCATGGTGTCAAATGAAATCTGCTCGATAACGCACGAGGCCGTGGTGACACAGCACTCTCCGCAGCCAACCCTAAACAGCGTGACCTCCTTGCCTTCCTCGGAAAGCAGGCTCACGCGAATGTCACCTTCGATAATAAAGATAATGCCGGTGCAAGAATTTCCGCTGCTACCGATTATCTGCCCGGCATCAAAGGATCGCAGCGACGAGTGCTCTGCCACGAGCGTCTGCTCATCGGATGTAAGTTGTCCCCAAAACGGCAACCGCTCGACCATGCTGCCGACCATAGCCGCCCCCTTTCGACGTATACCCATGATGCTACCCCGAAGCAGAAAAAAAGAGTCGCTGTTTCCAGCGACTCCCCTTCAGTTGCCTGTCCCACGAATCTACTGTTCGCTCTTCGCGAGTGCTTGATCGATCAGTTTATTGAGCGCCTCGCGCTGCTCAGCGGAGTTGATGCCGCCCATGATCGGCTCTCCCA
>CABQHR010000173.1 GCA_902463875.1 uncultured Collinsella sp. | reverse complement strand
CACCCAAAAACTCATCCAACATTAATCTTGGCTCAAGAATCGCTTAATCTATAACCTGCACTATAGAGTTCGACCAAGGGCGGGGCGGCGCAACGCAGACCGCCGAACGCAACGCTCGCGCCCGAGCAAATTGCCTGGCGTCGCGCCCATCGAACGAAAGGACAGGTCATGGACGACCTCGAAAAAGTTGAAACCATCCGCACCAAGTGCAACGTGAGTTACACCGATGCCAAGGCGGCGCTCGACGCTGCCGACGGCAACGTTTTGGATGCCATCATTTGGCTCGAGTCGCAGGGCAAGACCCAGACCACGTCGGCGCATGCCGCCACCGAGTCCGCGCCAGTCGATGAGCCCTCTGCCGAGATGGTCGCCGCGCAGGCAGCCTACGAAAAGTCGAGCGAAAAGACCGACTTCTCCAAGAAGATGGACAGCGTGTGGGAGTACCTCAAAAAGCTCTTCCGCCTGAGTCTGGACACCAAGTTTATCGCCACGCGCCGCGATGCGATCATCCTCAACATCCCTATCCTGATTCCCATCGTCGCGCTGTTTGCCGGGGGCGCCACGATATGGCTGATGCTGCTTGGCCTGTTCTTTGGCATGCGCTACCGCATCGATAGCGACGGCGACGTGACCGGCAGCATCAACAACCTGATGGATTACGCCGCCAACGCCGCGGACGACATCAAGCAGAATCTGAACGACGACAAGTAATCGCAGACGGGGGCACGTATGGCACGAATCCTGATCGTAGAGGACGAGGAGAAAATCGCCCGCTTTGTGACGCTCGAGCTGGAGCACGAGGGCTACCAGGTGGAACACGCCGCCGATGGCCGCACTGCCGTGGACCTGGCGCTGGAGCGCGACTACGATCTGATTCTGCTCGACGTGCTGTTGCCGCAGCTCAACGGCATGGAGGTCTTGCGGCGTGTCCGCAAGCACAAGGATGTGCCGGTGATTATGGTCACCGCGCGCGATGCCGTGATGGACAAAGTGGCCGGGCTCGATGCCGGCGCCGACGATTACCTGACCAAGCCATTTGCGATTGAGGAGCTGTTCGCACGGATCCGCGTGGCACTGAAGCGCTCGGAAGCCGTGCGAGCGGCTTCGGGCGTTGGCGGCGTCGGCGCCGGGACGGGCGCGGCAGGCGGCGCGGCTGCGGCTGCCACCGCGATGCCCGCGGCTGGCGACTCGGCCCAGACCGCTGCCGCGCCCTCCCCCGCTGCGCTCGCCGTGGGCTCGGTTGCGCTCGACCCCGACCGCCGCGAAGTCACGGTCGGCGGCTCGCCCATCGCGCTCACAGCCCGCGAGTTCGATGTCCTCGCCCTGCTTATGGCACATGCCGAGACCGTGCTCACACGTGAGCGCATCGCGCACGAGGCGCTGGGCTACGAATACGTGGGCGACACCAACAACGTCGACGTGCACATCGCGCACCTGCGCGCCAAGATCGAGGACGCCGGCGGCGCCCGCATCATCCAGACCGTGCGCGGGGTGGGCTATGTCTGCCGTGCGTAACGCCGAGGCCAAGCGCGTCACCTCCATCGCCCGCGCCATCAACTGGGGCTATATGTGGCGCCGCCTGATGAGCTACGTCTGGCTCGATCTGTTGCTGTTGGTTATTGCGGTGGCGATCCTCGTCTATGGATACAACCAGACGCTGCCCAACGGCGCGTTTACCGCAGGATGGATCCCCAGCGCCACCGTTCGCGGCATGTCGCTGACGCCCGCGCGCGGCTGGGACCTGACAACGCTCACCTATACCGTCGAGCTTGCGCGTACCACCAAGACTTTCCCCCTCGCGCAGGACCTCGTCACGCTATGGCCTCTCTACCTTGTCGTTGTGGGTTGGCAGGTCATCAGCGTGCTCAACATGCTCGGCGGCGCCCGCCGCGTGCGCCGCACCATGGCGCCGCTCAACGATCTGGCCCTGCGCGTGGACGAACTCGGCCGCATGCAGCTCTCCGGCGGCAAGATGGAAACGCTGGAGCAGGCCATCGAGCGTGCAAGCGTCGACTCGCCGAGCGTCACCACCGGCGACGCCGACCTGGCAAGCATCGAGGTCGCGCTCAACCGCCTGCTGCGCCAGATGCAAGAGGCAAAGCTGCAGCAGATGCGCTTTGTCAACGATGCAAGCCACGAGCTACGAACGCCCATCGCGGTGATTCAGGGCTACGTAAACATGCTCGACCGCTGGGGCAAAGACGACCCGGACGTGCTGGCAGAATCCATCGCGTCCCTCAAGGCCGAAAGCGAGCACATGCAAGAGCTCGTGGAACAGCTGCTGTTTTTGGCACGCGGCGACGCCGGACGCACGGTCCTGCGGCGTGCGAATACCAACCTGGCCGCGCTGGTCGGCGAGGTATGCGAGGAGTCACAGATGATCGATGCCGCGCACACGTATCGACTGGCGTACGACGCTGCGCTTGTCAGCGACCCGCGCTGCGACGCGCCCGTTGACGTGGCGCTCGTGAAGCAGGCTCTGCGCGTGATCGTGCAAAACGCCGCCAAGTATTCGGACGCGGGCACGCCCATCTCGTTTGGCGTAGCGCCGGATGCGGGCGCAGGCACGATCGACATAAGTGTTGAGGACGAGGGTATCGGCATGAACCAGGAATCCGCAGCTCACGCGTTTGAACGGTTCTACCGCGCCGACAACGCACGCGATGCCGGCGCGCAGGGCTCGGGTCTGGGGCTTGCCATTGCCAAGTGGATCGTCGATAGCCATGGTGGTGTCATTGGCGTGACCTCAGTCGAGGGCGTCGGCAGCCGCTTTACGATTCGCCTGCCGCGGTAGGAAGCCCCTCGGCATAAAAAAGGGATAGGGCCAGGCGGCTCTATCCCTTTTCGTTAGCTATGACAGCCTGTGCGCTACTCGCGGCACAGATGCACGGCGAAGCCGGCGAACTCGCGCTTAAAGTACACGAGCCTGGTGCCGCCGTCGGGCAGCAGCACGCGCGACTCCTCGTTGACCTCGAGCCCGCGCTCGGCAAACCACTTCTCGGCCGCATCGATGTCGTTGACGGCAAAGCCAATGTGGCCCTTGGTGCCACGACCGTTCTGCTTCATGACCTCGATCAGCGAATCGTTAAAGTACGAAACCGGGGTCTCGATAACGGGCAGGCCCATCATCGTCGAGAACAGCTCCGCGATCTCCAGGGCATCTGCCGGGTCGGTGGCGTTAATGCCCACATGGGCAACGCGCATGCCAAAGAGCTCGACCGGATTGGCGTTCTGCTCACTCATACAGTCAGCGCCTACTGAGCCATAACGTCGAGGACGGCCTTCTCGGCAGCGACGCGGTTCATGCCGGTCATGAAGGGCACGCCACTCACGTACGGGCAGGTGAGGCCCTCGGGGGCAACGGTGGTGGCGATCAGCAGGTCGGCGCCCTCGTCGCAGTAGTCCTTGGCCTCGGAGATGGCGCACTGCACGATCTCGTACTTGCCGGCGTAACCGTTGGCGTCGAGCAAGGTGGCGACCTTCTGGGCAACGAGCGTGGAAGTAGCAGCGCCAGCACCGCAAGCCAAAACGATCTTCTTCATAGGTAATGTCTCCCTTCATAGTTTACTTTAGGTAAGTGTACCGCAGCGAGCGATAGCACTCGGCCTCGATGAGCTTTTATGCCAGTTTGCTTGCGCGCTGCGTATAATACATCCAGTACGTGTTGTCATACCGCTCGCTTTATGAGTGACTAAGGACCCTAATATGCCCGATTCCCGCACACTCTGGACCGCCGTCGTTATCATCTGCATCGCCGTGTCGGTGTTCTTTAGCGTCAAAAAACGCACCACGTTTAAACGCCTGCAGCAGCTTATGGCCGCTAAGCAGTGGGACGAGTTCGATCGTTTGCTCGACGGCAAACTCACCAGCATGCTGTACCCGCGCTACAACCGCGACTACCTGCG
>CABQHR010000172.1 GCA_902463875.1 uncultured Collinsella sp. | reverse complement strand
GTGGAGCAGGCCGATCCCGCCAACCCCTGCGAGCCCCAGGTGGTCACCTACAACTTCTAGCCCTCAGATAACTTGCGGTGGAATACGGACTGTTTTGGCCAAAAAAGCCGCCAAACAGTCCGTATTTCACCGCAACTCAGAAAGGTCGCTCGGGTCCCTTGGAAGTTGCGGTGGAATAGTTCCTGAATTACTGCTCAGGCGGGCCAAACAGGAACTATTTCACCGCAACTCAATAGGAGCCGTGTGGGTTTGGCTAGGTTCGGGTGCTGTCCGCGCCGTGGGGTAAAATCGTTCAGTCAGAACACGAACCCGCATCGGAGCTCATCACATGGCATTCGTCCATCTGCACAACCACACCGTTTTCTCCATGCTCGACGGCGCAACCCGTATCCAGGATATGGTCAATCGCGCTGTTGAGCTGGGCATGCCCGCCGTGGCCATTACCGACCACGGCTACATGTACGGCGTGCCCGACCTGGCGCTGGCCTGCGACGCCGTCAACCACAACACGCCCGAGTACAAAACCTGGAGCCACGACAAGGCCTTCTTGGAAAAGGACCGCCGCGACGAGCTGGTGGAGCCCGACCCCGAGGCAAACCCGCGCGAGCATGCCCAGTACGTTAAGGACATGGCAATGTGGGACGAGAAGGGCAACATCGACGAGCTCAAGCCGCCCCTGGTCATCAAGCCCATCTTTGGCTGCGAGGTCTACTTTACGCCGGACGAGACCCTTGCCCGCGACCATAAGCCCGAGCTCTACCACATGATCCTCCTGGCCAAGGACCAGGAGGGCTACGTCAACCTGATGCAGACGGTCTCCGAGGCCGCCGTGCAGGGCTTTTACTACAAGCCGCGCGTGACGCTCGACAACCTGCGCCGCCATGCCAAGGGCATGATCTGCACCAGTGCCTGCATCGCGGGCATCATCCCCAAGTACATCGACCGCGGTGACATGGAGGGCGCCATCAAATGGGCCGAGACCTTCCGTGATACCTTCGACCCCGGCGACTTTTACATCGAGATCCAGGAACACGGCATTACCACCGATAACGGCCTGACCGACGAGCAGATGGATCGCACACTCATCGATATCGCCAAGCAGGTGGGCGTCAAGGTTATCGCTACCAACGACTTCCACTACCTGCGCCGCGAGGACGCGCCCGTGCAGGACGTCATCATGTGCATCGGTATGAACGCCAAGGTCGACGACCCCAACCGCATGCGCATGACCGGCTCGGAGTTTTACATGAAGACCGAGGAGGAGATGCGGGCGATGTTCCCGTATTGCCCCGAGGCCTGCGACAACACGCTCGAGATTGCCGACAAGTGCTACGTTGAGCTGGACTGGGACTCCATCATCCTGCCGCGCTTCCCGTTGCTCGATCCCGGCGAGACGCACGAGAGCCAGTTCCGCCGCGAGTGCGAGAAGGGCCTGCGCCAACACTACGGTGACGACTGGGCCACGCGCGAGATCGGCGGCGTCAACATCAAAGAGCGCTTTGAGTACGAATACAAGGTCATCTGCGACAAGGGCTTTGCCGCCTACTTTTTGATTGTTGCCGAGTACGTGCAATGGGCCAAGGACAACGGCATCGGCGTCGGCCCCGGCCGTGGCTCGGCCGCCGGCGCTATCGTCGCCTACGCCATGAACATCACCGCGTTCGACCCGCTCGAGAACGGCCTGATGTTCGAGAGGTTCCTGTCCCCGCAGCGTACCGAGATGCCCGATATCGATATGGACTTCGACGATGAGCGGCGCCTCGAGGTCGTGGAGCACGTTCGCCAGCTCTACGGTCCCGAGAAGGTCACCCACGTCATCACCTACTCGACCATTAAGGCCAAGCAGGCCATCAACGACGCCGCGCGCGTTCTGGACTACCCGGTCTACATGGGCCAGCGCCTGTCCAAGATGGTCTCGAGCGACCCCAAGGTCAAACTCAAGCAGGTGCTCGACAAACAACCCGGCAAAGAGGATCTGTTTAACCCCGACTTTGCCGAGGCCTATAAAAAGGACGACGACGCCCGCCGCATCATCGACACGGCGCTCTCGATTGAGGGCCTCACCCGTGGCGAGGGCGTGCATGCGTGCGCCGTTCTGATCTGCCGTGACCCCGTCAACGAGCACGTGCCAACCAAGCTCGATACCAAGGGCGGCGTCGAGATTACCCAGTACGAGGGCCATACCGTCGCCGACATGGGCCTGCTCAAGATGGACTTCCTGGGCCTGCGCACGCTGACGGTTATCTCCAAGGCCAAGGCCAACATCAAAAAGAACTTTGGCATCGACATCAAAGAGGAAGAGATTCCCTTTGACGATCCCGAGATCTTTAAGCTCATGGGCTCCGGCCATACCGCCGGCGTCTTCCAGGTCGAGTCCGCCGGCATGACGGCCACGATCAAGAACATGAAGCCCACCGAGTACAAGCACGTCGTAGCATTGATCGCCCTGTACCGCCCGGGCCCGCTGGGCGCCGGCATGGTCTCGTCCTACATCAACCGTATGAACGGCAAGGAGCCGGCGGTCTCCTACGACGACCGTCTGGACGACATCCTGGGCGAAACCTACGGCACGATGGTCTACCAGGAGCAGGTTATGCTCATCTCCGTCGAGATGTGCGGCTTCTCCAAGGGCGAATCGGACTCGCGCATCCGTAAGCCCGTGGCTAAGAAAAAGATTAAGCTGCTCACGTCGACGGTGCTGCACTGGGAGGATGGCTCGGACGAGACCACCTACGACCACTGGATGAACGGCGCTATCAAGAACAATTACACGCGCGAGGTCGCCCAGAAGATTTGGGACGATGTTCTCGAGTTCGCGTCCTACGCCTTTAACAAGTCGCACTCCGCCGGCTACGCCATCCTGGTTATGCAGACGGCGTGGCTCAAGGCGCACTATCCGCACGAGTACATGGCGGCCGTTTTGACGTCCTATACGGGCAAGACCGACAAGATCGTGCACTACGTCTCGGCATGCCGTCACGACGGCATCCCCGTGCTGTCGCCAGATGTCAACGAGTCCGGTACCGAGTTCACGGCTACCAAGGAGGGCGTGCGCTTTGGTCTGGCCGGCATCCGCGGCGTGGGCACCGGCGTGGCGCAGGCGATTATCGCCGAGCGCGAGGCGGGCGGCCCGTTTAAGACGCTGCACGACTTTGTCGAGCGTGTGGACTCGAGCCAGGCCAACCGTCGCGTGATCGAATCGCTCATCAAGGCAGGCGCCTTCGACTCCACGGGGTATCCGCGTCGCCAGATGATGCACTTTGTGGACAAGAACAACCCCGAGAACATCATCGATGCCGCGGTAAAGCGCCAGAAGGATCGCGCGAGCGGCCAGACGTCGTTCTTCGATATGTTTGGCGACGTTGAGGGCTCGGGCTTTGAGGTGAGCGTGCCCGATCCGGATGGCCAGGAATGGGACCGCCACCTTAAGCTGAGCCAGGAGAAGGAGGTTCTGGGCATCTATGTCTCGGACCACCCGCTGCGCCCGTTTGAGTATGCGCTCAGCAAAGCGCGCGACTTCTCGTTCTCGCAGATCGATACCGGCTACGAAGTGCAGAACCCCACGGGCGGCACCATCAACCAGGAGATTCCCGAGGGCAAGGCACTGTGGTGGGCCGGCATGGTCTCGAGCGTGTCCAAGCGCGTGACCAAAAACGGCGACCCCATGGGCATCGTGCAGCTCGAGGACATGGAAGGCGAGGCCACCGTCGTGGTGTTCCCCAAGACCTACAAGGAGGCCGAGGGGTATCTGTACGGCGAGGTCGATCCCGAGACCGGCGTGCAGCTGTCCGACGCGTTTGTGCGCATTAAGGGCAAGCTCGAGCGCTCGGACCGCGGCGACCAGATCATCGCGCAGGAGATCGTGCCGCTTGAGCTCAACGAGGAGAACAACAAGCCCAAGGTGTTTGAGGTCATGGTGCCCAACAGCCGCTTTAGCCAGGGCAA
>CABQHR010000171.1 GCA_902463875.1 uncultured Collinsella sp. | reverse complement strand
CGGTCGCCCTCGCCCACGCCGAGCGTCACGCTATCGAAAATATGCTTGGTGGGAAACTCTAGGCTGACGGAATCGCATCCCAAAAGAATCGCCATATGCCCTGCTCCTTCGTAGAAATTCAACGTTGTCCATGATAGCAGCGAAAAGGCAGGCCGCACACGACACAAAAAGGCGGGCCATCTCCCGCAAGAGATGACCCGCCTCTCCAATCAGTCCCGTGGCGACCGTGGCCGCCGCGGGCCTCAAGCATGTCCCGGACTAGGAGAACATGCCGGTGAGGTAATCATTCAGCCGCTGATCCTTGGGCCGTTGGAAAATCTCGTCGGTCTCGTCGTACTCGACCATATCGCCCATGTAGAAGAACGCCGTACGGTTGGACACGCGCGACGCCTGCTCCATGTTGTGCGTCACGATGACGATGGCGCGCTCGGCCACAATCGACGACATAAGGTCCTCGATCGCCAGCGTCGAGATGGGGTCGAGCGCCGAGCAGGGCTCGTCGAACAAGATCACGTCGGGGTTGAGCGCCAGCGTGCGCGCGATGCACAGGCGCTGCTGCTGACCGCCCGAAAGCGCATAGGCGCTCTTGTCGAGCTTGTCCTTGACCTCGTCCCACAGCGCCGCGCCGCGCAGGCTCTCCTCGACCATGCGGTCGAGCTCGTCGCGATCGGTGATGCCGTGGCGTTTGGGCGCAAACGTAATGTTGTCGCGGATGGACTTGCGAAACGGGTTGGGCTGCTGAAACACCATGCCAATGGAACGACGCAGCTCGTAGGTGTTCTCGGTCTTGGTGTTCACGTTGCGCCCGCGGTAGTTGATCTCGCCCTCCACGCGGCAGCCGCGAATCTCGCGATTCATCAGGTTGAGGCTGCGCAAAAAGGTCGACTTACCGCAGCCCGAAGGCCCGATGAGCGCCGTAATCTCGCCCTTGTGAAAGTCGAGCGACGTGTTGTGCAGCGCATGGTGGTCGCCATAGTACACGTTGACGTCCTTGGTGGAGAGCACGACCTCGTCGCTCACGGCCTTGCCGCTCACGCGAACGCGCTTCTCACTCTCCCCCACGCTTGACAGAAAGTCCTGGGTCTCGGACGTGGCCGCCTCGGTTGCGGGCGTTGCATTCATCTCGCTCATTCGGCCGTCATCTTCCTTGCCAGTTGCTTGCCCACGATACGGGCGATTACGTTAAACAGCAGCACGCAGATCATCAGCAGCGCCGCAGTGCCCCAAACGATTTGCTGAGCCTCCGGGCTGCCCTCGCCGTAAATCTTGTAGATGTGCACGGCGAGCGACTCACCAGGTCGGAACACGTTCCAGGCGCAAGTGGGGCTTGACAGGTTAAAGCTCAAGAAGTTGAGACGAACCGGCGAGCTCATGCCCGAGGTAAAGAGCAGTGCTGCGGCCTCGCCAAACACGCGGCCGGCCGAAAGCACAATGCCGGTCACGATGGCGGGCATGGCCTCGGGAATCAGGATATGCAGCGTGGCCTCCCAGCGGGTAAGGCCCATGGCCAGGCACGCGTCGCGCTGTGCCTGCGGCACGTCCTCGAGCGCCTGCTGAATCACGCGCACCAGGATGGGGATGTTGAACATGGTGAGCGCGACGGCGCCGGAGATGATGGAGTACTTCCATCCCAGCTGTACCGAGAACACCAGGAATCCGAACATGCCGACAACGATGGAAGGCAGCGAGGACAGCGTCTCGATGGCGGTGGAGGCGATGTCGCGGATGGGGCCGTCGGGTGCGTACTCGACCAGGAAGACTGCGCCGCCCAGGCTGATGGGCACCGAGATGATCAGGGTGATCAGCAGCAGGTAGAACGAGTCGAACAGCTGGTAGAGCACGCCGCCCTGGGTGCCGTTGGCGCGCGACGGCTCCGTGAGGAAGCCCGGCTTAAACAGCGTCGAGATGCCCTCGAACAGGATATAGGCCACCATGGAAACGACGATGAGCATGACGATGGCGACGATTGCCGTCAACACACCCGTGGCGATGCGGTCCTGTTTTTGGACACGTCCGAGTCTCGCCTCGTCGATATGGATGCGCGTGCTAGCCACGAGCCTTCGCCCCCTTGCGGCCAATGAGATGGATGATCAGGATGAAGATGAGGCTCATGCCCATCAGCAGCAGACCGAGCGCCCACAGGACGTCGTCCTGTGCCGTGCCCTCGGCATAGACCGCCATGGACGTGGTGAGCGTGGTGGTGATGGTCGAAGCCGGCGACAGCAGCGATGCGGGCATGGCCTCGATGCCGCCGATGACCATGCGCACGGCGAGCGTCTCGCCAAAGGCGCGGGTCATACCCAGGATGACCGCGGTCATGAGCGACGGCATGGCGGACTTGAGCACCACGTGCCAGATGGTCTGCCAGCGGGTGTAGCCCAGCGCGAGCGAACCCTGACGGTAGCTGTCGGGCACGGCGCGCAGGCCGTCGACCGAAAGCGTGGTCATGGTCGGCAGGATCATGACGGCCAACACGATGGCGCCGGGCAGGATGCCCAGGCCCGTGCTCACGTGGAAGACGCTCTTCATAAGGCCGACGACCACGTGAAAGCCGATCAGGCCAAAGACGACCGAGGGGATACCGGTCAAAAGCTCAATGAGCGGCTGGAAGACCTTGGAGCCAAACTTAGGCTGAATCTCGACCGCGAAGATGGCAGAGCCGATGGCGATGGGCAGCGCGATGAGCGTGGAGAGCACCATGACCGCAAACGAGGTGACGATCAGGGGCAGGGCGCCGGTATAGGGCAGGCCGTTTTCGGCCGTGTTGGCCAGGTCCCACTTGGTACCGGTGAAAAACTCGACGACCGAGACGCCGTCCTTAACGAAAGCCGAGAGGCCCTTTTGGGCGACCATAAAGATGAGCGCGGCAACAACAAGCGTCACGAGCGCTACGCACGCGCCCGTGACGCCCAAGCCCACGTTCTCAAGGTCGCGCTTTGGCAGCTGTTTTGCCATTGCAAACCTTTCCGGGGGCGATTAATTACTTGGAGGAAACCTTGCCGCTGGCGTCCTTGACGACCTTCATGGCAGAGACGGGGATGAAGCCCTGCTCCTCGACGAGCTTGCCCTGGACGTCGTCGGAGAGCATGAACTTCAGGAAGGCCGTGGTGGCCTCGTCGGCGTCCTTGGAGCAGTACATGTGCTCGGTAGCCCAAATCTTGAAGGAGTCGTCGGTGACGTTCTCGCTCTTGGGCTCGACGCCCTCGACCTTGATGGCGTTGAACTTGGAGTCGTCGAAGTGCGAGAAGTCGAGGTAGGAGATGGCGTTGTCGGTGCTGGCCATCTGAGTCTGGACGTCGCCGGACTTGTCGAGCTCAGCATCGCCCTTAAAGTCGACAGCCTCGTCGCCAAAGACGGCGGCCTCGAAGGTGGCGCGGGTGCCGGAGCCGGCCTTACGGTTGAGGACGACGATGGTGGCGTCGTCGCCGCCGACCTCCTTCCAGTTGGTGATCTGGCCGGAGAAGATACCCTTGAGCTGCTCGAGGGACAGGTCGTCGACCTTGACGTTCTTGGAGACGACGGGGCCCATGCCCACGACGGCGACCTCGTGGTCGACGAGGTTCTTGACCTGGTCGGCCTCGAGCTTGGTCTCGGCGAAGACGTCGGAGTTACCGATGGTGACGGTACCGGCGGCGACAGCGGTCAGGCCCTTGCCCGAACCGTTGCCCGAACCGGAGATGGAAACGTCGGGGTTGGCGTCCATGAACTTCTCGGCAGCAGCCTCGACGAGGGCCTGGAACGAAGAGGCGCCGTCGTAGGTCACCTCGCCGGAGACGGACTCGGCAGCAGCGGCGGCGCTACCCTTGTCGGCGGCGTCGGAAGTGTTGGAGCCACCGCAGCCAACGAGGCCGAGACCGACGATGCTGGCAAGACCACCAGCGAGGCCGAGGAACTGACGACGAGAATAAGCCTGATCGAGCATGATCTTCCTTTCATACATGCGACTCGCGGGCACCCTGCCCGCTTTGCTGTTTGGAAAGATACG
>CABQHR010000170.1 GCA_902463875.1 uncultured Collinsella sp. | reverse complement strand
CGCACGCGCTCGTTGGTCCCAAGGCCCGTCCCGGCGAAAAGCCGCTTGCCGGCACCACCAAGGTCAAAACCACAAAGTGATGCCATGGACGACGACATCATCGACGGCCTACGCGACGCCGGCTGCAGCGAAGAGTTTATCGAGCTGTACGGTACTGCCGCTAGCGACTGCGCGCGCATTTGCCTACTAAAACGGCATCGCCGCGAATTGCTCAATGATATACACGCAGGGCAGCAGAAGCTCGAATGCCTTGACTATCTCATTTATCGGCTACGCAGCGCCTCAACCGGATGCTGTTCAAGCCGCTCGGTATCGCGGCCATGAGGCGGCACTTAATAGCACCTCACCATGGCACCAAATACTGCCTCACCATAAAGCCTAAACCGCAGCAACGAAAGGAACTCCAATGACTAAGGCACTTGTGGCATATTTCAGCGCATCGGGAACCACGATGGACGTTGCGAGCCGCTTGGCTCGCGTGACGAACAGTGACCTGTTCGCCATTGTGCCCGCCAATCCATACACAAGCGCCGACCTTAACTGGCGCGACAAGCAGAGCCGCAGCACACTCGAGGCTGCCGACCCCTCCTGCCGCCCTGCCATAACCTCTAGAGTGGAGCACATCGAAGGCTACGACACCATCTTTTTGGGTTTCCCCATCTGGTGGTACGTGGCACCGGCGATTATCAACACATTCCTTGAGTCTTACGACCTGACAGGCAAGACGATCGTCCTGTTTGCCACCTCGGGCGGAAGCGGAATGGGCAAAACGGCGTCGGTCCTTAGGGCAAGCGCTCCGGGCGCAAAGATCGTTGACGGCGGCATTCTCAACAACGCAAGCAACGCCAGCCTCGAGAAGTTCGCGGCAAGGTACCCCTAACGCGACAAAGGCCGACAAATCGGCGGCGCGGCGAGCACGATGAAAGCGGCATCATCGAGTGGATATAGGAGCGCCTGCCCTATTCCAAAGTCGCCACCCTAACCTTTCATCCACTCCAAAACATGTACGTCAACATCCAAAGTCAACATTTTTTGACATCTTTGAATGCTGACGTACAGCTTTTTGTATGGACCGGAGAAGGCGCAAATGGCGAACCCATCGAGCCGTCAAGACACTTTAGCCGCATGACCATGCACTCATCGATGGCAGGATTCCCTATACTGAGTCACATATGACGGTATCGCGCCAAAGGAGAACGCCGTGACCACGTCGCAGATATCCCTGCTCGCGCTCATCTCGGTTGGAGGCATCGGCATCCTGCTTATCGGAATGAGCACGCTCATGAAAGCCGCCGCCCGCAGGAAAGCCAAGGCCTGCACCGCTATGATCATGGGAACGGTCATTGACCACCGCTTTATGGGCGAAGGCAGAATGTATCCCGTTTTGGAGTACACCGTCGACGGCACGCGGTACCACGTGAGAAAACAATTCCGCGGCGTAAAGACCAAAAGCTTGTCGGGACTCCCCGTCCGCACGCAAAGCGCGGCGTACGAAGACGCCAAGGGCTGGTTGCACGTACAGACAGGACCCATCGCACGCCTAGATACTCTCGCAGAGCAGCTTTGGCCCCTCGGCAGCCAAATGACTGTGCACTACAACCCCAGCAGCCCAGACAAGAGCTATGTCGAGCGCCCTATCGTGGGCGACTTTGCCACGCTGATGTTTAACATCGCGGGTATCTTGCTCATCGCGCTGAGTATTTTGCTCTATGTTCTTATCCAGCGCTAGCTCAGACTGATACATCCCGCGCGCCGCGCGCCGTAATGACCGCCACGACACCAAGGACCAGCTATGGCAACACTCTCCGAACAAGAACGTAAGCGCATCCAGCGATACTGCATTTGCCCAAAGGTTGCCGGCGCGGCGCTTGCCATGGCATTCGTGCTGCCCTTATCAATCATTCCTTTCGAAATGGTCGACGACATCGTCTTCCATCACGAAGGCTTCCAAGAGACAGGCATGATGACCGCCTTGGTGCTCACCGCCATCGAGCTCGTTATATTCTGCTACTGCGCTCTCGCCCCGCGCTTTGGCATGCGTGGCAAGCAGTGGAAGGAAATGCAGCGCTGGCTCGCCGTCGAGCAGAGCGAGAAAGACCGCTCGGCACAAATCGCAGGCGTTGTTGGCACGCAGGCCGCCGCGCGTCTGCTCAAGAACAGCGACAACGAGACCGCGCGCAACCTGGGCGGCGCGGCAGAAGTCGCCGCTGCCGTAGGCGCCGTCGCCACCGCGGCAGACGTGCTTACCGAGAGCTTCGCCAACGCGAAGGCTATGGCAGAGGCCTGTGGCGTGTCTGTCCCCCGTGCAAAGAAGTGGGTCGTCGCGCTTGTGGCGCTGCCCCTCGCGATCGTATGCGGCGCCTATATCCCGCAGCTGGCGCAGGGAAACATCGAGATGCAGGAGAACGCCGCGGCCGCGGCCGAGCAGATCGCCATCGCACGCAAGGCATTAGAGCCCTCATGCGAGTACGTGTCCGCCGATGACCCCTACGAGCGATATCAAGATTACGGCTATCACGTCCGCGGTTATCTGCACGACGGCGACTCCGATACCCAAAAGACCTATACGTACATGGATTTTGACAACAAGGGAACGCTCACGGAAGTGAGCTACGCGGCAGAGATTGACCCCGACGCGAGCCTCGAGGACAACCTTGCCCGTATCGAGCTCGACCTTGACGCGCTTTCCTCTGCTGTCCAAACCATAGACGTCAAGACCGCAAGCCCCGAGCTCCTAGCACCGCAGAAGCTCCCCGAAGAGTTTAGGCAGGCTTTTTTGAACGGCTCGCTCTACGAGAGAATCTCTATCAGGACGAGTGACGACCCCATCAAAGCGTATTACTCGTTTGACACGGATCCCGAGGACGAGTTTGACGAGTACACCCATCCAACCATCCGCATCACGCTGATGGGCAAAACGAACTAGGTGCAGGGAGATGAATGTGACAAAGGGGCTGTCCCTTTGTCACATTATTCGGAACGTAGGGCCTCCACGGGATCTTTCTTGGATGCGCTGCGGGCCGGCAGCAGGCCAGCGACAACCGTCAGCAACACCGAAATCGCGATGAGCACCAGCGCATCCTGCACGGGCAGGCTCATCAGATTGGGGACCTGTTTGACCGCAAGCGCCCAGGCATTGACCGGAAAACTCACGAGCACCACGACGACGATGGCGAAGACGCCAGCAATGAGGCCTTCGATGAAAGTCTCGGCGTTGAACACGTTGGCCACATTGCGCTTCGACGCGCCGATCGCGCGCAGGATGCCAATCTCCTTTTTACGTTCCAGTACGCTGATGTAGGTGATGATGCCGATCATGATGGAGCTGACGACCAAGCTGATGCTCACAAATGCGATGAGCACCAAGCTGATGGTGTTCACGATGTCGGTCACCGAACCCATGATGATGCCCATGTAGTCGGTGTACGAGATTGCCTGCTCATCGTGGCCAGCGGCTTTGACCTGCTTGTTGTACGCGTCGATGTGATCGAGCACGCGCTCCTTGGCCTCAAAGTCGCGCGGGAAAATCTTGACCGAGATGGGGTCTGCCTCGTCCGCATAGCCCAACGTGGTCAGATTGTTGTCGTAGGTGAGCTTCGACGCCTTGGCATAGCTCATCATGAGCGAACTCAGGTCCTCGGCGTCCATGTTGAAATGGATGGCACGCGCAAAGGCGCTCGCATCCACACGCATAGCGCTCGCCAGGTTGGCAAAACTCGATGACATCTGCGTCGCCATCTGGCCCATGAGCCCTGCCGCGCCCGCCTTGAGCTGGGACGATACCGTCGACGCTATCTGCTCGCTGATTGCCTTCATCACCTGATCCATAGCCTGCTGCAGATACGGAGCCAGCTGCTTTTGCACATAGTCGGTCATCGCCTGCTGCAGGCGCTCGGCTAGGGCATCGCCGCCGAGCGCCTTGAGCTGAGCCAGGCATCGCTGGGCTGCGGCATCATTCTCAAGATACGCCGAGAATGCGGCGGCAAGCTTTGACGCGTC
>CABQHR010000169.1 GCA_902463875.1 uncultured Collinsella sp. | reverse complement strand
TGTTTTTGCAGGGCGGCCCCGGCGGCGAGAGCCCGCGCCCGCTGTCGCCCACGAGTGACGGATGGATCGAGGAGGCTGTCAAGCATTTCCGCGTGGTCCTGCCCGACCAGCGCGGCACCGGGCGCAGCAGCTGCGTGGACGGGCGCACGATCGCGACTCTGGGTGAGCGCGCGACGGCAGCCGGCGCCGACACGGTGCGCTCGCAGGCGGACTTCCTCAAGCGCCACCTCGCCAGCTCCATCGTGCGCGATTTTGAGTACCTGCGCCTGGTGGGCTTTGGCGGTAAGCCCTGGGTCACGCTCGGCCAGAGCTACGGCGGCTTTTTGACGCTGAGCTATCTGTCGCTCTTCCCCGAGGGCGTGGCGGCGAGCTTTACCTGCGGCGGCATCCCCCACGTCCCGGCGAGCGCCAGCGAGGTCTATGCGCACACCTTCCCGCGCATGACCGCCAAGACGCAGCAGTATTACGACCGCTATCCCGCCGACGTCGAGCGCGTGGCGGCGCTGGCCGATGCGCTTGAGGAGCAGAAGCCCGTGCTGCCCGACGGCTCGCCGATGACGGTCGAGCGTCTGCAGCTTATGGGCAGCGACTTTGGCATGAAGCCGAGCTTTGAGCGCATGCATTGGATTATCGACCACGCTTTTGTTGACGGCGACGGCACGCTGAGCTGCGGTGCCTCAGTATCCGATAGCTTTTTGATGCGCGCCTTCGAGCGCACCAACACGCGCACGAATCCGCTGTACTGGACGCTTCAGGAGTTCATCTACGCCGACGGCGACACCATGCCCATTCGCTGGGCCGCGGCAGAAGAGAAAGCTCATCGTGCCGAGTTCGACACACTCGCGCGCCCGCTCATGTTTACCGGCGAGGCCATGTTCCCGTGGATGTTTGAGCAGATGCCCGAACTTAAGCCCTTCAAGCCGGCGATGGACCTGCTGATGGAGGACACCAGCTGGGACAAGATCTACGACCCGCAGCGCCTGGCCTGCAACGAAGTGCCGCTCCAGGCCGCGGTGTACTTCGATGACATGTACGTGGACTCGGGTCTGCAGCTCGACACGCTCAGCCGCGTGGGCAACTCGCATGCCTGGGTGACGAACGAGTTCGAGCACGACGGCCTGCACGGCAGCGTGGTGTTCAAGCACCTCTTCGACGAAGCCCTCAACCGCGGAGACCTGCGCCGAATCTTCTAGCAAAGAAGCGTCCCCACCTGCCGGCACATAAGGAACGTCCCCAAGTGCCGGACAAGTACCGGCAATGACGATGCCGCATGTAGAGGACAGAAAGCGAAAACGCCCCTAAGCGAGCAAGGTGACGTGAAAGAGGAGGGCATTGACCTTTTGGTCATGCCCGACGATTGAACGTCAGATTGCCGCTTAGGGGCGTTTGCAGCGTCAATTGGTTAGGCAAAGACGATTAGATTATCTCGATGAATCGCTGGCTTCTCGGCCAGATCTGCGAGCAGGCGGTTGCCGGCAATCTGGTCCTGGCGGCGTCCTGCCGCAAGCTCCAGCACGTCCGAATCAGCCTCGGCGATACCGCGAGCAACGACCATGCCGCTCGGGTCGCACACGTCGAGCACATCGCCCTCGGCAAAATCTCCATCAACCTGGCGAATGCCCACCGCGAGCAGCGATGAGCCACGGCTGACCAGCGCCTTCGCAGCGCCGTCGTCAACCGTTACTGAGCCATGTGCCTTGTCACCCAGCGCAATCCACAGCTTGCGGGGCGCAATATCCAGGCGCTCCGCCGGCGGGTCGAACAGCGTACCCACGCTCTCGCCACGGGCCAGACGCACGAGCGCATCGGGCTCCTCGCCCGAGCAGATAACGCTCTGAATGCCAGCCGTCATCAAAATGCGGCTCGCGCGGATCTTGGTGATCATGCCGCCGGTGCCTACCGACGTCGAAGAATCGCCCGCCGAGGCAATGATCTTGGCATCGATTTTGCGCACGACCGGGATAAACTCGGCCGTCGGGTCCTCGTGTGGATTGGCGGTGTAGAGGCCATCGATGTCGGACAGCGTCACGCACAGGTCGGCGGAAACCAGGCAGCTCACGAGCGCTGCCAGCGTATCGTTGTCGCCGAACTTAATCTCGTCGACGGTAACGGTGTCGTTCTCGTTGACGACCGGCACCACGCCCAGCTCCACCAGGCGCAGCAGGGCGTCGCGCGCGTGCAGGTAGGACGTACGGCGCGCCGTGTCGTGGCGCGTGAGCAGCACGAGCGAGGTGAGTAGGTCACGCGCATGGAACTCCTCGTCGTAGGCCGACGAGATGATGCACTGGCCGGCCGAAGCGCATGCCTGCAGGCTCGGCAGGTCACCGACCGGCTTGCGGTCGAAGCCCAGCACGGGATAACCGCACGCGATGGCACCCGAGCTCACCACGACCAAGCGCCAGCCGAGCTTGCGCAGGGCCGCAGCCTGATCGGCCAGGCCACCGATAAACGCGCGGTTGACCTTGCCGTCGGCGCCCACCACCGTGGACGAGCCGATCTTTACCACCATCGTTTTATAAGAAATCGTCATACGTCAAACCAATCGAATGCTGAGCGAGCGGGCGAGCTGGAGCGGCCGGGGCACCTGGTGCGGGACGGACGAAAATGATCCGTTTTCCTCCGTCCCCTTCGGATCATTTTGCCCAGGGGAAGGCCGAAGCCGCGACCATGTTCTTGCGCACGAGCTCGTCGCGCACCTGGGCCAGGCCCTGCTCCATGCCCACCACGTAGGTCTGCGGATACAGGAAGCGCTTGTAAGCGGCGTCCAGATGATCGAGCGCCCAGGCACAACGCTCGCGCGCGTCCTCGATGCTCTCACGAGGAGCCACCGCGCTGCCGTCGCGCACGATCGGCACCAGCAGCTCACGATACTCGAGCTCGGACACATCGGTCACCAGGGCGGCGTCGTTCACGGCCACAAGCGTGTTCCCGCGCGCGGCGCCCTCTCCCGCCAGATGGTCCTCGTCATAGATCATGTCGCAGACCGGGCCGCCAAAGCCGTCGTAACAGCGGCGCACGCGCTGCACGCCCGGGATCGTGCGCTTGTAGGGCTGCTCGGAAAGCTTCACCACCGGCGTCCACGGCTCCCCGTCGCTCGCGCGGCGGGCCGAAAGCTTGTACACGCCGCCCAGCGCCGGCTGATCGTAGCAGGTCGCGAGCTTGGTGCCCACGCCAAAGCTATCGATGGGCGCGCCCTGGTCGAGCAGCGACTGAATCGTGTACTCGTCCAGATCGTTGGAAACCGAAATCCCCACATAGGGCAGGCCCTCGGCGTCAAAACGGCCGCGAACATACTTGGAGAGCTTGGCCAAGTCACCCGAATCAATGCGAATAGCCGACAGACGCTCGCCCACCGCCTCCATCTCCTTGGCAACCGTAATGGCATGTTCGCAGCCCTCGCGCACGTCGTACGTGTCGATGAGCAGCGTGCAGTTCTTGGGGCTCGATTTGGCAAACGCACGGAAGGCCTCGAGCTCGGAATCGAAGCTCATTACCCAGCTGTGCGCGTGCGTGCCAAAGACGGGAATGCCGTAGCGGCGCCCGGCAAGCACGTTGGACGTGGACGAGCAGCCCGCCACGTAGCTCGCGCGGGCAACCGCCAGGCCGCCATCGGGGCCCTGGGCACGGCGCAGGCCGAACTCGGCGACGGGGCGACCATCGGCCGCCAGCACCACGCGCGCCGTCTTGGTGGCGACGAGCGTCTGGAAGCCGACGATGTTGAGCAGCGCGGTCTCGAGCAGCTGGCACTCCAGCGCCGGGCCGGTCACACGCACCATGGGTTCGCGCGGAAACACGAGCTCGCCCTCGGGCACGGCGTCAATGTTCACGTGCGCACGGAAGTTGCGCAGGTAGTCGAGGAATGCAGGCTTAAACATCGCGCCGCCGGCCGGAGCCTGGAGCGAAGCTAGATAGTCGATGTCCTCGGGCGTAAAACGCAGGTTCTCGACAAGCTCGGGCAGCTCGGCGGTGCCGCACATGACGGCATACGCGCTGCCGAAGGGATGGTCGCGGTAAAACGCGGTAAAACAACCCTGCTCATTGGCCTTGCCGC
>CABQHR010000168.1 GCA_902463875.1 uncultured Collinsella sp. | reverse complement strand
CCCGCCTCGACCGCCACCTTTGCCGCAAGCTCTGCCACGGCAAGACCATACGGCGAGGCCTTGCGCGCGCCGATGATGGAGAGCGCGGGTGTCGAAAGCACCTCGGGATTGCCACGCACATAAAGCGTCTGGGGTACATCAGAAAGCTCCAAAACGGTCTCGGGATACAACGCATCACCTGGATGCAGCTCAAAGGTCCCCTCGGCTATCATTGGTCCCTCCTTCCCTGGTACATCGCCGCCTCGAGCACATGGTCCTGCGTCACCTGCTCGCTCTCGGCGACGTCAGCAATTGTACGCGCGATACGCACCAGGCGCACGATGCCGCGGCCCGTGAGATGTGTGCGCTTCGACAGGCCGAGCACACACTTCTCCGCCGCATCATCGAGCTCAAAGGTCGATACGACGCCGTCAATGGACCGCGTCTCGTCATCCTCGGCCTCGGCATCCGCATCGTCCATACGGGACTCGCGCCAGGCGCGAAAGGCGCGACCGCGCACAACGTAGTCACGTAACTCGGCCGACGACATGCCCTCCGCTCCCTCGATAATCACCTGGGGGTCGGGACGGGTCACATCGATCATCATGTCGATGCGGTCGGCCAAAGGGCCGCGCAGTTTAGACCGATAGCGCTCGACCATCGCCGCTGAGCAGCGACACGGTACCTCGCGATCGCCCAAGAAGCCGCAGGGGCAGGGATTGCTCGCAGCCAGCAGCTGAAAGCGCGACGGGAAGGTAAAGGCCCCGTCGACGCGTACGATCCTCACATAGCCGCGCTCGATGGGCTGACGCAGCGTCTGCAGCACACCCGTGGGAAACTCGGCAAGCTCGTCCAAAAAGAGCACGCCGACATGAGCAAGGCTGATCTCACCCGGATGCACCGGGCGTCCTCCGCCAATGAGGCCCGCCGTTGAAATACTGTGGTGGGGACTGCGGAAGGGCCGATGACCTGCCAATAATCCATCGATGTTCTCGCCCAAGACCGAATGGATGCACAGCGCCTCCTGCTGGTCCTCAACGGAAAGCTCGGGCAGGATGCCGGTCATACGACGGGCGAGCATCGTCTTGCCCGATCCCGGGGACCCGATCATAAGCAAACCGAGCTCACCCGCTGCCGCCAGCGCCATGCCGCGTTTGGCAACCTCCTGCCCCAGTACGTCGGCATAGTCGAGCTCAGGCTCAAAGGTCGCCTCGAGCACTTCAGAATCCAAGTAGTGCCGCGCGGCATCGCCCATACCATGAGCAAGCTGAGACAAATGATCGATAAATCCGCAATCCACGCCCGCAAGCGGCACATGCTGATCGGACCTGCCGGCGATAAAAGACAGCCCCATATCACGCGCCAATAGCTGAAACGCCACCTCGCCCTTGACGGGAAGCACCGTACCGTCCAAGCCAAGCTCACCAGCGATAAGACAACGATCGAGGTTGTCGCGGGGAATCTGACCATCGGCCGCCAATACCGCGATTGCGATGGGCAGATCAAAGCCGCTACCGGTTTTGCGAATATCGCCAGGCGCCAGATTGACCGTAATGCCCGAGCGCGGGATCTCGAACCCGGCGGAGCGCATCGCGCAGCGAATACGACCGCGTGACTCCATCACCTCCATACTCGGAATGCCGAGCATCTGGATGCCCGGAACGCCACCGGCAAGCGAGACCTCGACCGTGACGTGAATCGCCTCGACGCCGCGGATGCAGGCCGCGTGAACGGCAAACGTCTCGAACGCCATCACGACACCTGCCAATCGAACGCGTTGTACTGATGCTCGATCTCGGCGATATGCCCGCCACGAATGGTGACACCCACGGCATCGAAGCGAATCGCCTTGAGCGGATAATGCTCCATGAGGTAGCAACTTGCGATGCGGCGGTAGCGGCGTTGCTTTTGGGCGTCCACGGCCTCCTCGGGAAAGACCCGCGTGCTGCAATCCAGTGCAACGCGTCTGGTCTTCACCTCGGCCATCACCACGACATCGTCGAGCTCATCGAGCAGCACCAGATCGGCCTCGCCCTCGGAGCAACGATAACCCTGCTCCAGCAAGGTGTAGCCGCGCTCGTTAAAGTAGTCGATGGTGATCAGCTCGCCCAGCATGCCCAGCTCGCGGGGACTGAGTCCCTTGATAAACTCAGGCGTCATCGCCCCGCAGTCGAGCTCGCCGTTTTCCCAACGCTCCTTGAGCTGCTGCGTCTTGCTCTTTTTGCTTGCGGCACTCATGGGGTCTCCTTTCCCGCACGCTGCATTGCCCCGATGATGAGGGCACCTTTCGTGCGGGTAAGTACCGGAAGCAAACCAAAAGCTGACCAAATGCCGTCAAAAAACGGGCCGTACGCAGCAATGGTGTTGCATACGGCCCGCCACCAGCAGGTTTATAAAACCCCAGAGGTCCCTGTCTCCACAATTGACCTAGAAAAGGCGCTCAGTCTGCAGAAAGTTTCCGCAAAAGCTCACGCGGTGCAGTGGACAAAGTCCATGTTTGCGAATGGCCTCGATATGCTCGGGGCTTGCATAGCCCTTCGACTCGGCCAGATGGTACTCGGGATACTCGGCGTCGTACTCGACCATCATCTCGTCACGCGTGACCTTGGCCATGATGGACGCCGCGGCGATGCAGGCGATTTTGGCATCGCCCTTCACCATATCGCACTCGTTAGGAACGGCGCCCAAGGGGTTACCATCCATGAGGACGCAGTCGGGCTCAAGTCCCGTATCGGCCACGGCGCCCGCAACGGCAGTACGGATAGCACGGGCCATGCCCATTTCATCGATATCCGCAGGAGCGATATGGCAAAAGCCGATGGCAGTCGCCACCTCGGCTATCTTCACCGAGAGCAGCTCGCGGCGCGCTGGCGTGAGCTTTTTGGAATCGTTGATGCCCCAGATGCGCGGCTCCATCGGAAGACACACAGCACACACGGTCAAGGGACCCGCTACCGAGCCACGGCCCACCTCGTCGACGCCCACGACCACACCATCACCGCCAAGCTCCTGCATAAGCTCGTACATGTCATTGACGCGCTCGCGCTCGGCAAGTTCCTTGGCATGGCGCTTAAGAGCACGCTCGCAAGCCTTGATCACCTGCTGGCGCGGGTCCTCGCGATAATGCTCCACGAGGGCGGGGATCTCCTCAAACGTAGCGCTCGCCAACTCACCGGCAACCTGCGATGCCGAAACCGAGCTCGTCATATTGGCCATACCAGGCCCTCCTTGCATGCAAATCAGATAAAAAGAAGGGCCACCCGAAGGTGACCCTTGTGTCCAAACGAGTGGACAGACGCTGCGATCTTCTTAGCGCTTCTCGGGGATGCGAGCAGCCTTGCCCACCTTGTCGCGGAGGTAGTACAGCTTGGCGCGACGGACGCGACCATGACGAACGACCTCGAGCTTGGCGATCTTGGGGCTGTGAAGCGGGAAGGTACGCTCAACACCGACACCGAAGGACATCTTGCGGACGGTGAAGGTCTCGCGGGCACCGGCGCCGGCCATGCGGATGACGTCGCCCTGGAAGACCTGAATGCGCTCGCGGTCGCCTTCCTTAATGCGGTAGTGAACCTTGACGTTGTCGGCGACGCGAACCTGAGGAATGTCCTCGCGGATCTGCTGACGCTCGATTGCGCGGATGTAATCCATGTGCAATTCCTTACTCTTCTAGAGGTGCCGTACCACCTTGGCCGGCACGTAGTTGAACAAACGTATTCGAGTATACACGCGCGGGTTTCTGCTGCAAGAACAATTTTTTGCGCAGACAAAAAGACAAAACCCGCACATGATAACCGCCCGTCTCACGAATGAGACGGGCGGCATGAAGGGGGCTACGCTAGGCGTCTAAACCCAAAACGTTAGGCGGAACGCTTGGCCTCGAGCTTGGCCTGAGCGGCAGCCAGGCGCGCGAGGGGCACGCGATAGGGCGAGCAGGACACGTAGTCCACGTCGGCCACGTTAAACAGGCCCTTGATGGACTTGGGGTCGCCGCCGTGCTCGCCGCACACGCCAAAGTGCATGTCGGGATTGGTGGCGCGGCCCTTCTCGACGGCCAAGCGCACGAGCTCCAGCACCGCCG
>CABQHR010000167.1 GCA_902463875.1 uncultured Collinsella sp. | reverse complement strand
TATTTTGATAAGAGTGATCAGATATGCCCGCACCCAAAAATGCACCGCTTTACCATCAGATTTACGACGAAATCAAGGATGCAATCGAGAAAGGTGTTTATGCACCAAAGGAGCGTATTCCGTCCGAACTTGAGCTTGCCGAACAGTACGAGGTGAGTCGTATTACGGTGCGCCGTGCCGTCGAGGAGCTGTGCTCCGATGGCTACCTGGTTAAGCAGCAGGGCCGCGGCACCTTTGTCTCCACGCCGCACATCAATCGCCAGTTCCACGCTTCGACGCTGCAGACGTTTACTGCGCTGTGTGCCGACAATGGCATGAAGGCGGGCGCACATGTGGTCGATCGCCAGATTGTGCCGGCACGTCAAAACGAGATGGAGTTCTTTGGCCTGCAGAAGGACGCGCTGCTGCTGCACATCAAGCGCGTGCGTACAGCCGACGGCGAGCCCATCTTTGAGGAGAACATCTTTGTGCCGTTTGACGCCTACCGTGAGCTGTTGACGGCCGATCTTGAGGACAAGTCGATTTTTGCCGAGGTCGAGCGTGTTGGCGGAACCCAAATTGTCTCGGTTGGCTACCGCACGGTCGAGGCCGTTCGAGCCAATGCCGAGCAGGCGGCCGAGCTGGGCATTGCTCCGCACGACCCGCTGCTCAACCTGCGCGCCGGCTTTATCGGTCCCAATGGCGAGCCGGTCCTGATGGGTAAGCAGTACTACGTGGGCAGCCGTTACGTCATGGTGATGTAGCTCTAGTTGCGCGGTTTTCCAAACCGCGCAACGGCTCGACGCTGCGCCTTTGGTTCCGCCGTTCTAACGAACGGCGGACCGGTCGACGCCGCAAGCCCGCCAGAGCGGCAATCTGCAGAATGAGCGTGGAAAATCTCCCATTTTTGGCTCGGTTACGGCCTCAAAGTGGGAGATTATCCACGCTCATCCGGAAAGTGTCCAAAAATCCACGCTCGTTCCCTCCGGATTGCGTAGCCCATCGCTGGTGGCCGTGCGGCACCGGTCCGCGTGGCGGCGTATAATCGGCGGCAGATGACTTGGACGTTAGGAAACCATGACCGATAGCATGCAGCAGATGGCGCTCGACACGCTCGGCGCCTATTTTGGCTACACCTCGTTTCGCCCGGGGCAGGACCGCATGGTCGATGCGATCCTTGCCGGTCGCGATGCGCTGGGTGTTATGCCCACAGGCGCCGGCAAGTCCATTTGCTACCAGGTGCCCGCGCTCATGCTGCCCGGCATCACCTTTGTGGTGAGTCCGTTGCTCTCCCTTATGGAGGACCAGACCCGTGCGCTGCTCGCGGCGGGCGCGCGACCCAGCTATCTCAACTCCAGCCTTACTCCGGCCCAGCAAAATACCGTGCTCAAGCGGGCGCGCGAGGGCCGCTACCAGCTTATGTACGTGGCGCCCGAGCGCCTGCTCGAGCCGCGCTTTCTGGCCTTTGCGCAGGAAGCTGCGGCCGAAGGCGGCATCGGCGTTCCGCTCGTGGCCATTGACGAGGCCCACTGCGTGAGCCAGTGGGGCCAGGATTTCCGCCCCGCCTACCTGCAGATTCGCGAGTTCATCGATTCCCTGCCGCAGCGCCCCATCGTGGCGGCCTTTACCGCTACGGCGACCGAGCGCGTGCGCACGGACATTCAGCAGATGCTCGGCCTGCAAAACCCGGCGACGGTGGTGACGGGCTTCGATCGCAAGAACCTCTACTTTGGTTGCGAAGAGATGGGCGACAAGGCCAAGACCGCCTGGGTGCGTGACTACGTGATCGCGCATTCGAGCGAGAGCGGCATCGTGTATTGCTCGACCCGCAAGACGGTCGATGCGCTGGCAGGCGATCTTGCCGAAGCGCTGGGCCCCAGCGGCATTCGCGTTGGCCGCTACCATGCCGGCATGGGCAATGACGCCCGCCGCCAAAGCCAGCGCGCCTTTATCGACGACGATATCCAGGTGATGGTTGCCACCAACGCCTTTGGCATGGGCATCGACAAGCCCAACGTGCGCTACGTGATTCACAACAACGTGCCCGAGAGCATCGAGGCCTACTACCAGGAGGCGGGCCGCGCCGGCCGCGATGGCGATCCGGCCAGCTGCCACCTGCTGTGGAACGGCAACGATTTTCGCATGCGCCGCTTTTTGATCGACCGCGGCGATGCTGCCGACGAGGCGCTCGACGACGAGCAGCGCGCGTGGGCGCTCCAGAATCGATATCGCCTGCTCAGCCAGATGGAGGGCTACTGCAATACCACCGGCTGCCTGCGCGAATACATGTTGCGCTACTTTGGCGACGAGGCCGCGGCCGAGCATGCGGCAGCCGCCGCGGGCGGCACCGCCACGGACGAAGCCGAGGGCTGCGGCAACTGCAGCAACTGCCTCACGCAGTTCGAGGTCGAGGACGTCACCGATATGGCCCGCGCTGCCGTGCGCTATGTGGCCACGCGTCCCATGCGTTTTGGCAAGTCGCTGATCGCCGACGTGCTCCACGGCGGCAACACCGAGCGCATTCGCCAGATGCATCTGGACGAGGACCGCGGCTACGGTGAGCTGTCGAGCGAATCGGTCGGGCGCATCAAAGACATTATCGGGCAGCTGTGCGGCCGCGGTTATTTGGCCACCTCGCAGGGGCAGTATCCGGTCGTAGGGTTGGGCCCGCGTGCCACCGAGGTCGAGGATGAGGCGTTCGCCTTTACCGTCAAGCGTCGTGCGTCCAAGCGCAAGGCCTCGGTCCGCGCCCGCCGTGCGGTGGATTTGCTTCGCGAGGAGGCCGAGCTGGATCAGCGACCGCGGGTGGGCGACGACGCCGAGCTGTTTGAGTGCCTGCGCGCCCTGCGCAAGGAGATCTCGACCGAGCTGGAGATGGCGCCGTACATGGTCTTTTCCGACAAGGCCCTGCGCGGCCTGTGCCGCCTGCGCCCTCAGACGCGCGACGAGCTTATCCAGGTCAACGGCATCGGCGAGAAAAAAGCCGACGCCTTTGGCGAGCAGTTTATGGCGGCGATTGAAGAGTTTGAGTCCGAGCATGCGCGGGATGGAGCGTAACGATGGTAGCCGATAGCAAGACCGACCGTACTGACGTGTCCGCCGTGCCGCTGTATCAGCAGGTTATGGACGACCTGAAGGGCGAGATCGCGCGTGGCATGTACGCTGCCGGCTCGCGCATTCCTTCCGAGATGGAGCTCGCGAAGTCCTACGGCGTGGGCCGCATTACCGTGCGCCGTGCCATCGAGGAGCTATCGCGCGCGGGCTACCTCAACCGCCAGCAGGGGAGGGGCACCTTTGTGTGCGCTCCCAAGCTCAAGCGCAAGATTCACCAGAAGGGTGACGTCCAGAGTTTTACTGAGGGTTGTGCTGCCAACGATATGGTGGCCGGAGCGCGCCTGGTGTCGCGCACGGTGGTTGCGGCGACGCGCGAGGACGCGTCGTTTTTTGGCGTGGAACCCGGCTGCGAGCTCATCGTGGTCGAGCGCGTACGTACGGCCGATGGCGTGCCCGTCATGCTCGAGAACAACGCCTTTGTGCTGGCCGACCATCCCTATCTGCAGCAGATTGCCGACGAGGACCTCGCCGATAACTCGATTTTTGCGCTCGTTGCCGAGCACTCGGGCCGCGCGCCGCTCAAGTCCGACCCCTGCACCGTGGAGATTGCGCTTGCCGATGCTCAGGTGGCCCCGCTGTTGGAGGTGCCGGTCGGCGAGCCGCTCTTTTATATGGAGGCGTACTTTACCGATGAGGACGAGCGGCCCCTGCTGCTCGGTCGTCAAAAGATCGTGGGCTCGCGCTACGTGTTCGACATCTAAGGTCCACAGATAGAACAACATAGAACAAGTTTGGTGAAATGACTTCACCTGCGACAGCTTGCGTGCTATAAATAGGACAACATAGAACGACTGCAGGTACGAGCCGTCGCCGCTCAAAGCCGCCACACAGGGAGGAACGTCACCGTGAACGCACACGATCTGGTTCAGGAAATTATCGAGCGCAAGGGTAAGATCGAGAATGTCTTTTGGATCGCCTGCGGTGGTTCGATGATTGACCTGATGCCGGCCAATGAGCTGCTCAAGCGCGAGGCCACCACGTTTACCTCGACGGTCTACACGGCGCGCG
>CABQHR010000166.1 GCA_902463875.1 uncultured Collinsella sp. | reverse complement strand
GCGCACTTTTTGCCCGAGGGCCCGCGTTGGTTCCCCGAGGACATGGGTACCGACGCTTCCGATGAGACGCTCGTTGCCGAGTTTGTTCGCGAGAAGGTCTTGCGCCGCACCCGTGATGAGATCCCGCACTCCGTGGGCGTGATTTGCGATGCGCTTGAGCAGACCAAGAAGGTGCTGCGCGTGCACGCCACCATTTACGTCGAGCGCGAGGGCCAAAAGGGCATCATCATCGGCAAGGGCGGCGAGATGATCAAACATATCGGCATCGACGCCCGTCGCGACCTTGAGCGCATCTTTGGCACCCAGGTCTTTTTGGAGCTGGACGTGAAGGTCAAGGCCGGCTGGCGTGACGACGAGGCCCAGATTCGCCGCTTTGGCTATAACGCCGAGGATTAGGGACACGCGGCGCGCATGGCAGGTTCTCGTACATATCGCACGAAAGTGCTCGTGCTCGATAAGACGAAGCTCAAAGAGACGGACCTGATCCTGACGATGCTTGACGAGCGGGGTCGGCAGGTTCGTGCCGTGGCAAAGGGCGCCCGCAAACCCGGCGGACGCCTGGCTGCGCGTTGCGAGATGTTCTGTACCGTTGATCTGCTGCTTGCGCATGGACGGTCGCTCGACGTGGTTTCCCAGGCCGAGCTTATGGAGGCGCCTCTTGGCGCTGCTCCCGATTACGAGATGACATGCGCCGCAAGCGCGATCGCCGAGGTCGCGCGCGTGTGCTCGTTCGAGGACGCCGAGGACCCGTTTACCTTTGCCATCACGCAGCGGGCGCTCACACTTGTCGGCAGCGGGCTCGACTCGGCACATATGGACCTGCTCGTGGCGGCCTTTGTCTTTAAATTGCTGTCGCACGTTGGCTACCGACCCGATTTTTCGGCATGCGTGCTGTGCGGAGACCCCATGTTGTCGTATTTTTCGCCCCAGGCGGGCGGCCTCATGTGCGGGTCGTGCGCGTCGAGCGTGCCCGGTGCCGAGCTGGTGTCGACCGGTGAGGTCGCATGGCTGCGCGCCCTCATGTCCATGACCTTCGATGCGCTTATGGCCGAGAGGGTCGACTCCCATACCGCTGCCTTTTTGCTGGGGCTTTCGCACGTGTGGGCTGCGATGCACACCGATCAACGTCTCCGTGCGATGGAATTCATGTTGGGTCGGTGATGATGTGCAGGCGCGGGCTGCTTGTGGTAACATACCAACCTGTTGGTACCTCGACCTTGGATGCTCGCTCCACCGGCGGCTTCCCAGTCCGAGGCGAATAGCGTCGCCCGCGGGCGACAAGAAACGAAAGGTGAAACAATGACTGTTTCCAAAGAGCGCAAGGCGGAGCTGACTGCCCAGTTCGGTAACACCCCGGTCGACACCGGCAACCCCAAGGTTCAGGTCGCCATCCTGACCGAGCGCATCAAGGAGCTGACCGAGCACATGAAGTCCCACCAGAAGGACTTCCACACCCGTCGTGGTCTGCTCATGCTCGTCGGCCGTCGTCGTCGTCTTCTCTCCTACATCAAGAAGAACGACATCGTCGAGTATCGTGAGCTCATCAAGGCTCTGGGCATCCGCGACAACATCCAGTAAGGATTTGTACATGCTAAGAGCGTCCTGCGCAGCGGGGCGCTCTTTTTGTGTAAGGGCGTGAACAATCACGCTCTGAAGCGTGGCGGGGGCAGGGGGCCCGCGTCACATGAGGAGCCTGCAGGCAAGGGGCCTGCGGGGTAAAGGAGAACAATGACACTCGTATCCAAGGCCTTTGAGCTGTACGGCAAGACCTACACCTTTGAGTCGGGCGAGCTTGCCAAGCAGGCCACCGGCGCCTGCCTGGTCAAGCAGGGCGACACCACGATGCTCGACACCGTGGTCGTCTCTAAGGAGCGCAAGAACTACGACTTCTTCCCGCTGACCGTCGACTTCAATGAGAAGATGTACGCCGCCGGCCGCATCCCGGGTGGCTACCTCAAGCGTGAGGGCCGTCCCAGCGAGAAGGCCACGCTCACCGCGCGCATGATCGACCGTCCGATTCGCCCGAGTTTCCCGGACGGCTTCCGCAACGAGGTACACATCGTCGCTACCTCGCTCGTCGCCGACCAGGTCAACCCCTTTGACGTCATCAACGTCATGGGTGCCTCTCTGGCCATGACGCTCGGCGGCGTGCCCTTCGAGGGCCCGCTTGCCTGCGTGCGCATCGGCCGTAACGTGGAGACCGGCGAGTTTATCGTCAACCCCACCTACGAGGAGCGCGAGAACTCCGACCTGGACCTGGAGCTGGGCGGCTCTGCCGACTTCATCTCGATGGTCGAGGCCGGCGCCGAGGAGATCTCCGAGGACGACATGCTCGCCGCCATGAAGTTTGGCCAGGAGGCCCTTGCTGCCTTCTGCCAGGCTCAGGACGAGTTTGTCGCCGAGTGGGAGCAGGTCAACGGCGCTATCGTCAAGAAGGAGTACCCGCTCGACCAGCCCGTCGAGGAGGTCCAGGAGCGCATCTTCGCCCACTACGACGAGATGGCAGCCGCCCTTCGCGACGCCGACAAGCTCTCCCGTATCGGCAAGGTCGAGGCTCTGAAGGAGTCCATCCGTGCCGAGTTCACCGAGGAGGAGCAGTCCGCTTGGGAGCGCGAGATCCCCGTGGCGCTCAAGAAGCTCGAGAAGAAGGCTATGCGCACCATGGTCGTCGAGACCGGCGAGCGCGTCGACGGCCGTGCCGCCGATGAGATTCGCCCCATCATGGTGAAGGATAACTACCTGCCGCTCGTTCACGGCTCCGGTCTGTTCCAGCGTGGCCAGACCCAGGTGCTTTCCGTCCTGTCGCTCGGTATGCTCAACGAGGGCCAGCGTCTGGATACCATCGAGCCCACCGAGGGCAAGCGCTACATGCACCACTACAACTTCCCGCCGTTCTGCACCGGCGAGACCGGCCGCATGGGCAGCCCCAAGCGCCGCGAGATCGGCCATGGCAATCTGGCCGAGCGCGCTCTGCTTCCGGTGCTCCCCGACGAGAACGAGTTCCCCTACGCCATCCGCGTCGTCTCCGAGGTCATGGAGTCCAACGGCTCCTCTTCGATGGCTTCGACCTGCGGCTCCACGCTCGCCCTTATGGACGGCGGCGTGCCCATTAAGCGCCCGGTCTCCGGTATCGCCATGGGCCTGATCCAGGAGGAGGGCAAGACCGTGGTCCTGTCCGACATCCAGGGTCTCGAGGACTTCCTGGGCGACATGGATTTTAAGGTCACCGGCACCACCGAGGGCATCACCGCCCTGCAGATGGACAACAAGGCCACCGGCCTTACCTTCGACATCCTGGCCCGCGCCCTGCAGCAGGCCAAGGAGGGTCGCGCCTTCATCCTGCAGAAGATGCTCGATGTGATCCCCGAGCCGCGTCACACCACGCGCAGCACCGCTCCACGCATCGTCTCCATCCAGGTTCCGACCGATAAGATCCGCGACGTCATCGGTTCCGGCGGCAAGGTCATCCGCGGCATCCAGGACGAGACCGGTGCTTCGGTCGACATCCAGGAGGACGGCACCGTCTTTGTCGGCGGCACCGGCGAGTCCGTCGATCAGGCCGTCGAGCGCATCAAGCTCATCATCAAGGTTCCTGAGCCGGGCGAGGAGTACACCGGTCGCGTTGTCTCCATCCAGCCCTTCGGCGCCTTCGTCAACCTGCTGCCCGGCAAGGACGGCCTGCTGCACATCTCCCGCGTCGCCAAGGGCCGCGTGGAGAAGGTCGAGGACGTCCTCAACGTGGGCGACGAGGTCAAGGTCGTCGTCATCGAGGTCGACGATCGTGGCAAGATCTCGCTCGATCGTCTTGACAAGCCCGAGGCCCCGGCTCGCGCCGAGGGTTCCTCCGAGGGCGACGGCGAGCACTTCCAGCGCCGTGAGCGTTCGCGCCGCGAGCGCTCCGAGCGCAGCGACCGTCCGCGCCGTCCCGGCGACAACGGAGGCCGCAAGCCCCGCCGTCACCACGACGCCGAGTAACAGCCGTACATAACCAGCACCGCAAGGGCGACTCCGGACAGGGGTCGCCCTTTTGCTGTTCCCGGCGGGGTCCGCGGGTAAAGTTTCCTGCTCTACAGTCCTGCTCACGACGGAGGCCACATTAAGTGGCCTCCTGTTCG
>CABQHR010000165.1 GCA_902463875.1 uncultured Collinsella sp. | reverse complement strand
GTTGGTGCTCTTTGCGGTGTCGCTTGGCGTTCATGGGCGCTGGAGCACGAGCGCCGTCCTGCGCCGCGTGGCGACTCGCGTGCTGGTGGTTGCCATGATCGGCATGGCGTTGGTGCCCGCGAGCGTATGGGTGTCGCAGAAGGTCGATGAAACGTATCGCGTAAGTATGGAGCAAGCCGAGCAAAAGGCAGCGGACGCTGCGGAAAAGACCGATACCACGGACAAGTCAGGCGAGACCAGCTCAAAATCGATCAAGAAAAAGGCCGAGTCCACGGAGTCCAAGAACGTGCTCGAGCAGTTGACTGACGGGGCCTCGAGCCTGGTTACGTCGGTAACCAGCGGTGCCAAGCAGATGACCGACGAGATCGTGCAGCAGGTGACCGATCTGATCGAAGGCGTCATCGTGATGATCGTGACCTCGTGTGTGATTCCTCTACTGGTGCTCGTGGCGTTCCTATGGCTAGGACACGTGCTGCTGGGGATCGATGTCTCCGGTCCCGCGAACTATCTGACGGGTCGTTTCTTGAGCGCTCCGTCCAAACATGCCAAGAAGAGTGGGCAGTCTGAGTAGGCGGCAAAGCGATCTTTGGAAGATCAACCGTAAGAAGGGCGGCCGAGACACGTTCTCGGCCGCCCTTTTGTCTGTTGAACACATGGTCGCTACGTCTGCGCCGGGCTCAAACGGTCGGCAATCAACCGTGAACGGTATTTGTTCAAAAAAGAACAAAGTTAAACAAATAATGGTTGCATCCGATGTTCGAATGTGTTCAAATAAACATGAACAGTGAAGAACCGCACATTCAGATGCCCGGACCTGAACGCGATTCAACACTTCCAAACAGAAACTACGCACCTGCGTATCTCTCAAGGAGGATGTCATGAGGGTTGTAATCGCTTCCGATGCCGACGGTATGTCGATGAAGGAGTCCATCAAGGAGATGCTCATCGCCGACGGTCACGAGGTCGTCGACTATTCCGAGACCCCTGCCGCGGACTTTGTCGATTCCGCGACCGCCGTTGCCAAGGACCTGCTGGAGCACAAGGATTCCCAGGGCTTCGCATTCGATAAGTACGGCGTCGGCTCCTATATGGCCGCCGTCAAGATCAAGGGCATGGTCGTCGCCAACATTTCCGACGAGCGTTCCGCCTACATGACCCGTGAGCACAACGGCTCGCGCATGGTCACCATGGGCCCGGGCGTTGTGGGCACCGAGGTCGCCAAGAAGATCGCCCGCGAGTTCCTGCGCGCCCAGTACGCCGGCGGCCGTCACCAGATCCGTGTCGACATGCTCAACAAGATGGCCTAACGAGAGCCACCGAGAACTCGAACTTCTACCTCAACTTGTGAATTCAGACGAAAGGACGTTCTGATGAAGAAGACCATCGCAATCGGTTGCGACCATATCGTTACGGACGAGAAGATCTATCTGGCCGACCGCCTGGAGCAGGCTGGCTACAAGCTGCTCGACTGCGGCACCTACAGCCACACCCGTACGCACTATCCCATCTACGGTAAGGCCGTGGGCGAAGCTGTTGCCAGCGGCAGGGCTGACTTTGGCGTGGCCCTGTGCGGCACCGGCATCGGCATCACCAACGCCGTCAACAAGGTTCCCGGCGCTCGCTGCGCCCTGGTTCGCGACATGACCTCTGCCCTGTATGCCCGTCGCGAGCTCAACGCCAACATCGTGGGCTTTGGCGGTAAGATCACCGGCGAGTTCCTGATGGCCGACATCATGCTTGCCTTCCTGGAGGAGCCCTACGAGAAGACTCCCGAGCACGACGCCCTGGTCGCCAAGATTGACGCTTGCAATAAGGCCGACGCCGAGGCTCAGGCTGACCCGCACTTCTTTGACGAGTTCCTCGAGAAGTGGGACCGTGGCGAATACCATGATTAGCGGGTATCCGGCGTAATTAACTAGTCCGTTGACGGCTCGCGTTTCTGTGAGGGGGCGCGGGCCGGTTTTCTATCAGCCCCACGGACTCGGCGGGCTGGCGTACGAAAGGGAAGGCTCCAATGGAGTTTGTTCTTGATAACGGTTCTATTCGTGTGGCACTGAGCACGGCGGGCGGGTCGTTCACTTCTATTGCGGCCAACGGCCGTGAGTACCTGTGGCAGGGCGACCCGGCGGTTTGGTCGGGCCAGGCACCTATTTGCTTCCCGATCTGCGGCGGCCTTCGTGACGGTCGCGCGATGACTATGGGCGGCCGCGAGGTCAAGCTTGCCCGCCACGGCTTTGCCCGCAAGCAGGAGTGGAAGCTCGAGGAGCAGGGCGACAACATGGTTGCGCTGAGCCTAAGCTCTGCCGACCACGCCGAGCTGCTCGAGCAGTATCCGTATCCGTTTAAGATCGTTGCGCGCTATACGATCGATGCGGCAAAGGTGGCAGTGTCGTATGAGGTGACCAACGAGGGAACCGAGGACATGCCGTTCTTTGTGGGCGGCCATCCTGGCTTTAAGTGCCCGCTCGACGAGGGTGAGTCCTACGACGATTACGAGCTTCGATTTGAGCAGCGTGAGGCGGCAGAGCTCTGCACCGCCGTTCCCTCGACGGGCCTGATTGATGTCGAGCATCGCAGTAAGAACCCGATGGTTGGCCACGATTTGCCGCTCACCCATGAGCTTTTCGACTTCGCGGAGACCATCTTTGACGTGCTCGACAGCCGCGTAGTTACGCTGACCAAGAAAACCGAGGACAAGGGCGTGCGCCTGACGTTCCCCGATATGCCATACCTGATTGTGTGGAGCAAGCCCGAGGGCGATTTTGTGGCCGTGGAACCGTGGGGCGGCCTGTCCACCTGCTCCGACGAGGATGATATCTTGGAGCACAAGCGTGGCTGCCTGGTTGCCAAGCCGGGGGAGACCGTCACCCGTGGCTTTGAGATCGAGATCCTTTAACGAGCTATCGTATGTTTGGGGTGGGCCATGCCGCCCCGGAACAGGAGTTCAATATGATTCTGACCGTTACCATGAACCCGTCGATCGATACGCGCTATCAGCTCGACAAGTTGATCATCGACGATGTTAACCGTGTGACGCCCGAAAAGACCGCTGGCGGCAAGGGTCTCAACGTGAGCCGTGTGCTGCTGCAGTTGGGCGACGATGTGCTCGCGACCGGCCTGCTCGGCGGCCACATGGGTGCCTATATGGCCGAGCTTATGGATGCCGACGGCGTCAAGAACGACTTTGTGCCCATCGCCGGTGAGACGCGTATTTGCCTGAATATTCTGCACGAGGGCAATCAGACCGAGCTGCTGGAGAGCGGCCCGCAGATCGCCCCGGCCGAGCTCGAGGCCTTTACTGCCAAGTTCGCCGAGCTTGCAGCGAAGGCGGACGTCGTGACGCTTTCGGGTTCGCTGCCGCGTGGCGTCGATGCCGGCTACTATGCCGAGCTCGTCAAGATTGCCGAGGAGGCGGGCGCCAAGGTGCTGCTCGACACTTCGGGTGCATCGCTGGAGGCCGCGCTGGAGTCCGACGCTAAGCCTGAGCTCGTAAAGCCCAACCTGACCGAGATTAACGGCCTACTGGGTACGTCCTTTACGACCGATGATGTCGATGCCCTGCGCGAGGCGCTTGCCGCCGATGGCCGCTTTGCCGGTATCCCCTGGGTTGTCGTCTCGATGGGTGCCGCCGGCTCGGTGGGCTTCCACGAGGGCCGCGCGTTCCGCGCCAAGACGCCCGCGATTGCCGCTGTCAACGCGACGGGTTCCGGCGACTCGACGATCGCCGGCTTTGCACACGCCATTGCTGCCGGCTCCGATGATGTCATGGTGCTCAAGACCGCCAACACCTGTGGCAAGCTCAACGCCATGGATCCCAAGACCGGCCATCTGGTCATGGACCGCTGGGACGAGGTCTACAACAGCGTCACGGTTACGGAGCTGTAGAAGTTACAAAACGAGCGTGGATAATCTCCCGTTTTGGTGCCCATATGAGCCCAAAGTGGGAGATTTTCCACGCTCGTGACTAGTCGTTGGGGACGTTCTTGAATGATTAGTCGTTTAAGAACGTCCCCAATGACTATCAGGGGGACAGGTTTCTTTGCACTAAAATGGCGCCCGCCGGCGATGTTGCCGGCGGGCGCCGTTGTCTTGAAGACGAAATGATCCGTTTTCCT
>CABQHR010000164.1 GCA_902463875.1 uncultured Collinsella sp. | reverse complement strand
GGCAAGCTCGGGGCCCACAAACATGGCGACGACCAAGGCCGCGCCGACAAAGGACACGCCGGAAAGCAGCGCCACGCCGGCAACGCCATGCAGACGCTCGCTCACGCTCGCAACGTTGCCTTGGTCATCGGCGACACGGCCCGCAACCAGCACGATGAGCAGCGGCATCACCACAAAGAACGGTGCGAGCTGCACCAGCTGAACGGTCGCCAGGTGCAGGGAATCCAGACCCACCAGGTCGGCAACGGACACCGTGGGGATGCCGATGGAACCGTAGGGCGTGGGCACGCCGTTGGCCAGCAGGCAGATGAGCACGGCGGGGACGGCCTCAAAGCCCAGGCCAGCGAGCATACCGGCAGGAATGGCGACGGCGGTACCAAAGCCGGCCATGCCCTCCATAAAGCCACCGAAGCACCAGGCCACGAGCAGCGCCAGCAGGCGACGGTCGCTGCTGATGGAGGTGATCATGCTGCCGATCACGTCCATGGCGCCCGTGCGCACGCACAGGTTATACGTAAAGACCGCGGCGATAATCACCAGCACGATGGGCCACAGGGCCATCAAAAAGCCCTCGAGCGAGGCCGTGGCGATCTGAGCCGCCGGCAGGTGCCACCACGCAAAGGCGAGCAAGCACGAAAGAACAAACGAACCGATGGCGGCTTTCCAGGCAGGCCATTTAAAGCACAGCAGCATCACGACAAGCCAGATGATCGGCAGAAGAGCCAGCAAAAATGCGGCGACATCCATGGGTAGAAACTCCTTGGTACCGCGAGGGCGGCATCGGGGGGGGTCACAAAACTTCAACAGGATACCGCACGTTTACCGACAAATTACAGCCGCACGCCGAAATTATTGAACAACCTGTTCAAAAACACGAGTCGATACCACCGCGGCTATACTAGAGCACAGCAATAGAAAGGAATCGCCTTGAGCATCACGCCCCTCGATAGCATCCGCCGCACCATCGCCCGCCGCAACGGCGTCACCGACCCCACCGTATCGGGCGGGGCGCACGGGCAAGGCGGACGCATCGAGAACGGTCTGTTCCCCGCATCGCACACCGCCGAGGAGCTCGCGCGAATCCAAGAGCTAAGCCAGCGTAACGCCGGCGGTCCCGACAGCAGCCAGGCCACACGCCGTCGTCGCGAGCGCGATCGCCAACCCGGCCCCATCCACCGCATGGTCAATGCCTGGTGGAACCGCCTGCTCGGAGCCGTCTACGGCGGCGGCTTCTCCACGCAAGAAGCCGAGTACGAAGATCACGCCACCCGTCGCGACTACCTTTGGAATACCCTGGGCACCGCCGTATGGGGCATGGCGTTTCCGCTGCTCACCATTGTGTCGACGCAGCTCGTAGGCGCCGAGGAGGCCGGTAAGTTCTCCATCGCCTTCGTCACCGGCACGCTCATCATGATCGCGTGCAACTACGGCGTGCGCAACTTTCAGGTCTCGGACATCGACGAAACGACGTCCTTTGCCTCTTACCAGCTCAACCGCTGGCTTTGCGGAGCGCTCGCCCTAGGCTGCGGCCTCATGTACAGCAGCGCCCGCGGCTATGACGCGCAGATGGCGACGATCGGCTTGGGCGTCTACCTCTATAAGGTAATCGATGGCATCGCCGACGTGTACGAGGGTCGCCTGCAGCAGGCCGACAAGCTCTATTTGGCCGGCATGAGCCAAACGTTGCGTTCCGCCGGCGTCATCGCGGTCTTTAGCGTGGCGCTGTTCCTCACGCGCAGCATGCCCATCGCGGCCATGGCCATGGGCATCGCCGCGATTGCCTCGCTCGTGCTGGTCACCGCGCCTCTCGCCCTGCTCGAGACCGAAAAATCGCGCCGCGTGAGCCTGCGCGAGGTCGGCCACCTGTTTGTCCAGTGCGCTCCGCTCTTTGGCGCGCTGTTCCTGTTCAACCTCATCGAGAGCATGCCCAAGTTTGTGATGGAAGGCACGCTGGCCTACAAGTATCAGCTGTACTTTAATGCCCTGTTCTTTCCGGCGCAGGCAATTTTGTTGAGCATTGGTTTTATCTATAAACCGCAGCTCCTGCGTCTGTCGAGCATTTGGGCGAATCCGCGCAAGCGTCGCCGCTTTGACCTGATTATTGTTGCCGTTATGGCACTGATTGTGGTCATCACCGGAGCGTGCGCCGCATTTATGGCAGGCCCCGGCATCCCCCTCATGAGCTTTATGTACGGCCTTAACTTTGAGCGCTACCGCACGCTGGCGCTGCTAATGGTTGTCGCCGGCGGCGTCACCGCGGCAATCGACTTTATCTACGCCATCATCACGGTGCTGCGCCACGCCGGCGACGTCACCAAGATCTACCTGATCTGCTTCGCCGTAAGCGTGGTGCTGCCGGTGATCCTGATTAAGCTGCTGGGTCTGATGGGCGCTGTGGTGAGCTACCTAGCCATCATGGCCCTGCTCCTGATGCTACTGATTATCGAGTACGCCCACATCCGCCAGCGCATCGAGCGCGACCGCAACCCGTACGGCGCCTAATTGGCGCAATGGGGGTCTCGTTGCGGACAATATGCATCACGCAAAACTAAGTGAGTAGACTTTTGCTGAATCCCTGACCACACCGGCAAAACACAAGTCAGTGACCTGCGGTTTTGTTGAGGCAAATTTGCCAGCTGCTCGGCATTTCCAAAAAAGTCTACTCACTTAGCCAGCGGGCAGCCAAAAAAGAACCGTCGCGACGTCGTTCGACTCCGTTGCGACGGAATTTCGAGCATTTTCGCGCAGCCGCGGACGCAGACGCTCCTCATTTCTAGCGGTTACCGAGCAAGAAGGCGCTACTCTCCGAAAGTAGTCAAAAAAAGCCCCGTCCCAAATTAGCTACCCCTTGCACCGGTTATTCGCCTGGGTTGATGTTCGCGTAAAACTCGGTCCCGTCGTCTAGACGCAGGATACCTACGCGGCCAAACTCCGACCCAGTGGCGGCGGCGCAGTCGATGTCAATGCGATCGGGTACGCCGGCGGTGTCCTCGCCGCCCAGGCGCACGATCTGCCCGCGCCCCGACTCCTCATCGAGCCCCGCCAGGCCGCCTACCTCGCAATAACGCCCGAGCGACACCGTTGGCGTGTGACCGCTCACCACAACCGGACCCTTGCCCTCGGCAGAAAGCAGCCCCGTCGGCGCATCCCAATAGCCGTGACGAATCCACAGCAAGTCATCGGACGACTGCACCGCAAGCATCTGCTGCAGTAGCTCGCGATCGGCATCCACCGCTCCCGCACCATCGGCACAATCGACCCCGTGTTCAAGCAAAAACGCCCGCGCCGCCTCGGTTTGGATGCCGGCATGTACCAGCAGGTACGGGCGCTCGTCAGTCTCGGCCACCGCGTAGAGCGGCAGCGTCGCCATCCAACGCACGAGCTCCTCGTACGCCTCAAATTCCATATCGTTGAGCTGCTGACGGGTAGTCCAACCGCCGTTGATATCCCAGGTCTCGGCATCGAGCGGATCCTGGCCAATGATGGCATCGAGCATGATCTGCTCGTGATTACCCTTGAGCACGCGGGCGTTGGGTAGCGAGCGCACGAGTTTAATAACGCCAACCGGATCGGGCCCGCGATCGATCATGTCGCCCAGCACGTACAGCGTATCGTCGGACGCCAGCGAAATCTTGGACAGGGCCTCGTCAAGCGCATGCACGTGCCCGTGAGCATCAGATGTCACATAGATCGCCATGGTACGCCTCTCCTTGCATTGCGGCCGAAGCCCGGCGCCGCAACTAAAACTTCAAGTTGAACTTAAACGTTACCCATTGTACTCCGTTGCAATAAAGCTGGAAAGGGTTGCATACCGTTAACGGTCGCCGGCGCACGCCCGTCTACCCGCACCGCTCACGCCACGCCGTCTGACACAGCGCCCCAACCAGCGCCGCCCGCACCTCCGCCTCGTGTCGAAAATGCGCATGCCCGCAATCCAGGCCCATAAACCCACCATCTTTGGGTACAAATTACCGCAGATAACTGACCGTGCCACGCCAACCACCCAGGAGCGGACACTATCCATGAACCAGATACTTCTCTTTATCGGCCTCGTCATTATTCTGTGCCTGACCATCAAACCCGTCGGCAAAAAGCTCCCCTTCCCCACCCTGCTCATCTTTATCGCGCT
>CABQHR010000163.1 GCA_902463875.1 uncultured Collinsella sp. | reverse complement strand
TCCGAAGTGGCAACGAAGTTTAACGCAGCCGGCGAGGTGACGCGTTGGGGCAAGAGCTACGAGCTGCTGGCGCTGCCGGTGCTCAACCTGCTGCTCGGCGTGGCGACGTATTTTACCGCCGGTCGTCAAGCAAAGAACAATGATGACTCCGCCGCCATGGCGCGCATCGTGTGCGAGCGCTACCTGCGCAACGGTTGCATCACGGGTGTGTTCCTCAACGTGATCAACGTTTACTTTATGTACTCGGCGATTACCGGAACGGGCTTTGGTTTTGGTTTCTAGCTTGTCCTTTTAGGCAACGAGCCTGCAAGCATATTCGATGGCTGCTGCGAGGCCGCCGCTCGATCGTGGTTGAAAGACTACATCGGCGGCGGCCTCGTTTTCGTATCCGGCGCCGCGAAGGGCGAGTGCAATGCCGGCTTCTAAAAGGAGCGGCAGGCCGCGTTGGCTGGTTGCGATTACGGCAACCTGATTGAGCGAGCAGCTATGCGTTTGGCATTGAATGGCAAGTTCACCTTGCGCCGGGCAAGGGACCAGAACGGCGACGACGCGACTTGATAGCAATGCAAATGCTGTGCGCTCATCGGGCGAAAGGCATTCTGCTTCAACGACGACGAGCTTGGGCGGTGCGCTGTTTGTGCGAAGCGTGGCTCGGTGCATGCGGACCGAAGAACCCGACATAGAAAACTCCTGTGTATTCGGGAAAACGTAAACTATAGTTTACGTTTATGTTCGGCTCCATTTCAAACTCGTCTGCATGGACGAACGTGCGAAACAGATTCTTGGCAGGCGGGTCGAAGAGACACGCAGAGACCTTGGTATCTCCAAGGTTGATTTTTGTGTGGCGACAGGAATCAGCCGACCCTACCTCGACCGAATCGAAGATGGGACGGCAAATTTCACGCTCAAGGTTCTATTTAAGATCGCGCCCGCACTCGGCATGACGGTGTCAGAGCTTCTCGAGGGTATCGAATAGGGCGTTCCACCGCTGTATTTGACACTCTTTGGGCGGGTCCCCCTGGTTGCGATGTGCAAAATCGCGAGTATTCAGCACCTGTTCAGCCGTAGATGGTAGCTCGAGCGGCTGGCTTTGCCTTTTTGGCAGTAGTTAATCCACACGCTAAATAAAAATGAGGAATAAGTATTTACTAGACGGCCCCTTCGTCCTAAAAGCTCGTCTAACAATCGGCCGATTCTATGCCTCCGGCGGAGAAATTGCAGAATACTCCGATTTTTGCACGACCCGAGGGGGACCACCTGTCGTTTAAGGCTGCGATAAGTGGAACTGCCTTAGGGATTACACCATCGGGATTCGGTCGTGGTTGACTTGGCTGTAGAACAGGCGCTGGATCTCGGCCGCATCACGTGACTGGCCGAGCGCCCACATGGTTTTGGCCACGAGCGTCTCGGTGGTCATGTCGTCGCCGCGCAGAATGCCCGGATGATCGGCGTAGGCACGGCCAACCTCATAAACACCCAGGTCAAGGCCCTCTTCTGGGACCTGCGTGGTCATAACGACGGTGCGACCCGAATCGACCCAGCGGAAAATTGCCTCTTGGAACGACTCGCCCGACTCACCAAACTCGGGAATACCGCCAATGCCAAAGGTCTCAAGGATTACAGCGTCGTAGCTATCGGCTAGGGCGTCCAGGATGCCCGGGTTCACGCCGGGTGTCAGCTTAAGGACAAACACGCGCGGGTCGATGCTGTCGTAGAAACGCACCGGGTTTTCGCCCTGATGCGTGCCGTGAAGCCCGTTGCGCACAATGCGGTCGTTACGGATATAGGCGATGGGCGGATAGTTGACGCTTATGAACGCGTTAAAGCTCATGGTACGCTGCTTGCGGGCGCGCGTGCCGGCAATGGCGACGCCGCCAAACACAATCGAGACATCGTGCGAGTGCTCGTCGAGCGCATAGAGCAGGCTCTGGTACAGGTTGAGCTTGGCGTCGGTAAATGGATTGCCCATGGGCTTTTGCGAGCCGGTGAGCACGATGGGCTTGGGGCTGTCCTGAATCAGGTAGGAAAGCGCTGCCGCGGTGTAGCTCATGGTGTCGGTGCCGTGCAGAATCACGAAACCGTCGTGGTCGGCATAACCCTCGACGATGACGTCGCGGATACGCATCCAGTCACTGGGGCGCATGTTGGTGCTGTCGATGTTCATGGGCTGCACGACGTCGAGCTCGCAGAGCCCCGAGATCTCGGGGACGCTCTGGGCGAGCTCCTCACCGGTCAGGGCGGGGGAGAGGCCGTTGCCGTCCTCGGTCGATGCGATGGTGCCGCCCGTGGCGATGAGAAGGATGCGCTTCATGCTGGTATTCCTATCGTATTTGCCGCCGCAGAGGCGGAGTCGTTCGGCAGTATTGTGGCACAGGGCGTCCAATGTTCAAACGTATTACATCATCTGTAACGTTTGATAACACTTCAATCGCCGTCAAATAGGGCTCAGGTCGTGCGTTTGCCGTGCGCTGATGGCTGCGAGGGACGAGAAACCCCATATAACGTGTACACTATGAAAATTGTTTTCGTTTATTCGCGCGGGTGAGCACCGGCTCCCCGCCAACAAGAGGGGGAAACCATGGATCAAAAGGCTTCCGCAAAGGTCCTCGTACTCGACTTTGGTGCGCAGTACGGTCAGCTCATTGCCCGTCGCGTCCGCGACCTCAACGTGTATTCCGAGATCGTTCCCTGCGACATCTCGGCCGACGAGATTCGCGAGATGAACGCCTCTGCGCTCATCCTTTCCGGCGGCCCGGCCTCCGTGTACGCCGAGGACGCTCCGTCCATCGATCCTGCCATCTTTGACTTGGGCCTTCCCGTCCTGGGCTTTTGCTACGGCCATCAGATCACGGCCGTGACGCTCGGCGGCAAGGTCGGCCACTCCGAGGTGGGCGAGTACGGCCGCGCCACCATCACGCGTACGGCCGGCGCCAAGCTCTTTAACTCCACGCCTATGGAGCAGACCGTGTGGATGAGCCACCGCGACGCCGTTTCCGAGGTGCCCGAGGGCTTTACCGTTACCGCCAGCACCGACGTGTGCCCGGTTGCCGCCATGGAGTGCGTCGAGCGCAAGATTTTCACCACGCAGTTCCACCCCGAGGTCAAGCACTCCGAGTACGGTCAGCAGCTGCTGAGCAACTTCCTGTTTGAGATCTGCGGCCTGGAGCCCAACTGGAGCATGGACAACCTGGTCGAGACCATGACGGCCGAGTTCCGCGAGAAGGTCGGCGACGACCGCGTTATTCTGGCCCTATCCGGCGGCGTCGACTCCTCCGTCGTGGCTGCGCTGGGCGCCCGCGCCGTGGGCAAGCAGATGACCTGCGTGTTCATCAACCACGGTCTGCTGCGCAAGGGCGAGCCCGAGCAGGTGGAGGAGGTCTTCACCAAGCAGTTTGACGTCGACTTTATCCATGTTCACGCCGAGGACCGCTATGCCGAGCTTTTGGCCGGTGTGACCGAGCCCGAGGAGAAGCGCCGCATCATCGGCACGCAGTTCTGGAAAGAGTTCTTCGCCGTGGCTCAGCAGCTCGAGACCGATGGCAAGCCGGTCAAGTACCTGGCTCAGGGCACAATCTACCCCGACATCATCGAGTCCGGCGCTCGCAAGACGGGCGGCAAGACGGCCACCATCAAGAGCCATCACAACCTGATCCCGTTCCCCGAGGGCGTACACTTCGACCTCATTGAGCCGCTCGACCACTTCTTTAAGGACGAGGTCCGCGCGCTTGGTCTGGCACTGGGCCTGCCGGGTCACATCGTGTTCCGTCAGCCCTTCCCGGGCCCGGGTCTGGCCATCCGCATCATCGGTGCGGTCGACAAGGAGAAGCTCGAGATCCTCAAGAACGCCGACGCCATCGTGCGCGAGGAGCTCGACGCCTACAACCAGCGTCTGTTTGAGCAGACTGGTGAGCGCAACTCCGAGCACAGCTGCTGGCAGTATTTCGCGGTCCTGCCCGACATCAAGTCCGTTGGCGTTATGGGCGACGAGCGCACCTATCAGCGCCCGATCATCCTGCGCGCCGTCGAGTCCAGCGACGCCATGACCGCCGACTGGGCCAAGCTGCCCTACGACGTCTTGGCCCGCATCTCCGGCCGCATCGTTGCCGAGGTTCCCGGCGCCAACCGCGTGTGCTACGACATCACGTCCAAGCCGCCCGCGAC
>CABQHR010000162.1 GCA_902463875.1 uncultured Collinsella sp. | reverse complement strand
TTGAGCGCCTCGCGCTGCTCAGCGGAGTTGATGCCGCCCATGATCGGCTCTCCCACAATGTTACCGTTCTGGTCGATCACGTACGTGGTCGGGAACGAGTACAGGTTGGAGGTGAACTTTCCGGCCTCGCTGTCCGACTTAAACCAGATGTTCTTATACGTCACGCCCTTCTTGGAAAGCACGTCCTTGGCATCGGCCACCTCGTCTTTGTTGCCATCGAGCGTAAAGGAATTAACGCCCACGACCTGGCCGCCCTTCTCGGCAAGCTCCTTGTTGAGCTTCTCCAGATCGCCCAGCTCTCCCACGCACGGCTTGCAGGTGGTAAACCAGAAGTTCATGACGGTGACCTTGTTCTTGGAGAACAGCTCGTCGCTGTTTACATCGTTGCCGTCCAAGTCCTTGCCCTTAAAGCTGGGGAACTTCGTCTCCCCGCTCTCGCCGTTGGTCATGCCTGCGGTCGAGGCATCGACGCTCTCCCCCTCGCCGGGCGTGCTGCCGCATCCGGGAAACTCCTTCTCCAGCGCCATGAGCTTGTCCTCGATCTCCTTGACCTGCTGCGCGCCGGCCTTAAGCGTCTTGAGCTCGTCAGCCGCGAACTGATCCTTGGCGCCCTCGATGGTATCAAGCAAGAAGTCGCCGTAATTGCTACCGTCCTCAATCATTGCCGAGTCTTTATTTGCCGCATTGAACACCTTTTCCCACAGGGCGTTATCGCTCGCAAAGATCTCGTTTTCCTTTTGCAGCAGCTGCTGGTACAGCCCGGCCGCCTCCTCGGCGCTCGACGGCTTTTGTGCCACAAGCTCGGCAATCTGTGCATCGCCGCTCGTGGCATCCTTCGCGTCGCCCTTGGGGGCAGAGCACGCCGCGAGAGTCAGCGCCAGCACGGGCAGCATCAACAAGGCCGCAATTTTCGACAGTTTCATGGTTCCTCCGTTGTATCGAAGCTTAATAGGTACCTATTTGTTTTCGCAGGCTTGCGCGGGCTGCGCGGGTTTGTCGCCCGTCACACCCAGCCCATAGCGAAAGCTAATAGCATCGACGGGGCACGCGCCCACGCATTTGCCGCAACGAATGCACTCGGCATGGTTGGGCGTACGCGTAACGTCCACGTCCATTTGACACACCTTGGCGCACTTGCCGCACGAGACGCATTTGCACTGGTCAACCTGGATCCCCAGCAACGACACCTTGTTCATGAGCGCATAAAACGCACCGAGGGGGCAAATCCATTTGCAGAAGGGGCGGTAGAACAGCACGCTCAGCACTGCAACCACAATGAGGATCGCGAGCTTCCAGGTAAAGAGCTTTCCCAGCGCGGAGCGGATTCCCGTATTCATGATGGACAGCGGAATCGCGCCCTCGAGCACACCCTGCGGGCAGATGTACTTGCAAAAGAACGGGTCGCCCATACCCACATCGTTAACCACCAAGACGGGCAGCAGCACCACGGCAAACAGTAGCACGGCATACTTGATGTACGTGAGCGGCTTGAGCTTTTTCGTGGAGAGCTTTTTGCCGGGAATCTTATGCAGGAGTTCTTGCAGCCATCCAAACGGGCACAAAAAGCCACATACAAAACGCCCCAACAGCACGCCGATCAAAATGAGCGTTCCGGTCACGTAATACGAGAAGCTAAACTTAGACGATCCCACTACCGACTGAAACGACCCGATGGGGCACGCACCCGAGGCAGCCGGACACGAGTAGCAGTTGAGCCCCGGCACGCAGACGGCTTTGCCCGCCCCCTGGTAGATGCCTCCCTTGGCAAAGTTGGGCAGGTGAATGTTGGTCGCAAGCGTCGCCGCCGCCTGAATCAATCCGCGGAATCTCGCCAAAAGATGCGATGCAGTGTTTTTTCTTTTATCCAATTCCGATACACTCCAAGCACAGCCTGATTGCCTTGGCCAGCACGGCATCTGCCTCGCCGCGCATAACGCCAAAGCACACCATGGCTACCCCAACGATCAGCAAAGCCACCTGCGCCACAGGCTTAATCGCTTTGAACAATCTGACCACTCCTTTCGTTTCGCGACCCATTGGACCATACCGACTATAAAATCCGTGTTAAGCGTGAATGACTATGCAAGGAGAACGTTATGCGCATCTTGGTCGTCGAGGACGAGCGGGCGCTGTGCGATGCGATCGCACGCAGCCTGCGCAACTTGGCCTATAGCGTCGACTGCTGTCACGACGGGCAGCAGGCCCTCGACCTGCTCGATATCGAGACCTTTGACCTTGTCGTGCTCGACCTCAATCTCCCCCATGTCGACGGCATGACCGTGCTCAGGCAACTCAGAATTATCGATTGCGAGACCAAGGTGCTCGTGCTGTCGGCACGCGGCGAGGTCGCCGACAAGGTAGCGGGACTCGATGCAGGCGCCAACGACTACCTCACCAAGCCGTTCCATCTTGACGAGCTGGCAGCACGTATCCGCAGCCTCACGCTCAGGCGCTTTACGCAAAGCGATGTTGTCCTGACCTGCGGATCGCTGAGCTTTGACACCAAGGCGCGCGCTGCCTCCGTGGGCGACGAGGTCCTATCCCTCACACGCAAGGAGACCGGCATCTTGGAATACCTGATGCTCAACCAGGGACGACCGGTGAGTCAAGAGGAGCTCATCGACCACGTATGGGACAGCAGCGTCAACAGTTTTAGCAACGCGATCCGCGTGCACATCTCGTCACTGCGCAAAAAGCTGCGCGGCGCGTTGGGACATGACCCCATCCGCAACCGAATCGGCGAGGGCTACGTTATGGAGGACGGCGAATGAAGCGACTGTCCCTGCAATGGCGTATCACGTTGATGACAGCTCTGCTGATATGTTTGACCTGCGTACTTATTAATTGCCTGGTTGGCTACTCCGGCATGCGCTACATGGACTCAATCGGTGCTGAAATGTCGGAGCATAGCAAGGCGGAGGCGGCCTCGCCCAACTCATTCGACCCGACGAGCAAGGAGCTCGACGACGATCTGACCATCGTCGTGAGCGACGCCCAAGAATCGTTTGGTGCGACGAGCTGGTACATAACCACAGCGGTGACGCTACTCGGTGGAGTGCTGGCCTACTTTGTGAGCGGGCATGCGTTGCAGCCGCTGCGTACCTTTGCAGCGCAAGTCGAGAGCGTGCGGCCCGACAACCTCGCCGACACAAAGATCAGCGAAGATGTGCCCTCTGAGCTTAGGCGTTGCAGCGCGTCGTTTAACGACATGATTGCCCGCCTTGACGAAGGTTTTTCTGCACAAAAACAGTTTACGGGCAATGCGGCGCACGAGCTGCGCACGCCGCTTGCGCTCATGCAAGCTCAGGTTGAGCTGTTTTGCGCCGAGCACCCTGACGCCGATGCAGATACAGCGCGTCTGCTCGGGCTGCTGCAAGAGCAGACCGAGCGAATGACGCACATGACAAAGACCCTGCTCGAGATGAGCGAGCTGCGCAGCGTCCCCTGCAACGATGCGATTGACCTGACGCCGATGATCGAAGAAGTGCTCACCGACCTGGCGCCCCTTGCCGAGCAAAAGGGCGTCGCGCTCGCAAGCGAGGGCGACGCGCAAACGACCGGCAGCGACACGCTGATCTATCGGCTGCTGTTCAACTTGGCCGAAAACGCCATTCGCTACAGCACGCCCAACTCGACCGTGCGAATCAGCGCCCACGTCAAGGGCGACCGCGTGCTGCTACGCGTGCACGACCAGGGGCCGGGCATTCCCGAGCAATACCAGACGAGCATTTTTCAGCCCTTCTTTCGCGTCGACAAATCGCGTAGCAGGGCATATGGCGGCGTGGGACTGGGACTTGCGCTGGTCTGGGAGATCGCCGCACTCCACGGCGGCTCCATCGAGGTCGAAGAGAGCTCGGAGCGCGGAACGACCATGCTCGTGACTCTTCCCGCGCATAACATCGAAGATGTGACAAAGGAACTGCCCCTTTGTCACATCTGTTAGTTCGCAGGATACGTGTGGCCCAAGATGCACGAAATTGGGCGAAGCGCCAGCAAAAAGCCCCCGCTTCCAAGCGGAAACGGGGGCTAGGTGAGTTAGCTTACTCCCACTCGACCGTGCCGACGGGCTTCGGCGTGAGGTCGTAGCAAACGCGGCAAATACCGGGGACCTCGGCGGTCACGCGAGCGGTAATGCGCTTGAGCAGCGCCCAATCGAGCTCGGGCACCTCGGCGGTCATGACGTCGACGGTGTTGATGCAGCGAATGATGCAGGGCCAGTCGTAGGC
>CABQHR010000161.1 GCA_902463875.1 uncultured Collinsella sp. | reverse complement strand
GGGCACGTTCGTCATCGCGTTTCTTGACTCGTATGAGGTTCGGTTTAAGGTCCGTAGGCGCACGCGCGGTGCGGACGGTGGAAGGCATTTGCGCCGCAACAAGCGCAAATAAGAATGCCCGGGGGTCGGATCCCGGGCATTTAACAAAAGCTGAAAACTAGGCCGCCCGCGCTCCCAAACATTTACGCGGGGTGCGTCGTTTTCTATTGACATTGTATCCCGAATCGCCCCAGCGATCTGGGATAATTTGAAAACGCAAATACGGACCTCTACCTGACCGGGCAATGCCGCCAGGCTCCGCTGCTCAAAGGATCGTGTGTGTGTAACCATCGAACAAATGTTTGCAAATATTGCGTTTACCAGCTGTAAGTGCGTGCGCTCGCAGTAAAATATCCTTGCGACGCATCCCGTGCGCGGGCGGCCGACGACTCGATCGGAGGTCCCCAAATGCTGAAATTCCTTAACGCGCTCGCCGCCCTCGCGGCGGTGGGCACGTTCGTCATCGCGTTTCTTGACTCGTATGAGGTTCGGTTTAAGGTCCGTAGGCGCACGCGCGGTGCGGACGGTGGAAGGCATTTGCGCCGCAACAAGCGCAAATAAGAATGCCCGGGGTTAGAGGCCCGGGCATTTAACAACACCGGAAACTGGTCGCCCGCGCTTTCGATCATTTACGCGGGATGCGTCGTTTCCTGTAGCTATTGTATCCCGAATCGCTTCGCCGATTCGGGACATTTTGAAAACTCAAATACTGGCCCATACCTGATAGAAATCACATCATTTCCGAAAATTATGTATGATTCCAATATCAACTGGAACTAAGCGAAAAAGATGGAAATGAACGAAGCGCTTACCTACTTACAAGAAGCACTGGGCCTCTCCGCCAAGGCTAAAACTTGGCCTAGATCCGCACACTTGCCGCTGCATCTGCGGGCGATTGAGGTCCGCGCTGTTGACGCAAACGGTTTTTCGTTTTTGCTTGCAAGCTTGCCCTCTGGCGTCGGGATTCCCGAGGCTAAGAGAGTCTATAGTCAGCTAGCCTTGCGCGCGGAGACTCCTGTTGTCGTTTCGTTTCCTGATGCCGACGCGCGTCAGCGCAAAGCATTGGTTGCACAAGGGATTCCGTTTGTTTGCCCCGGTAGACAGGCTTTTCTTCCATTTATGGGCACAGCTTGCACGGAGAGGGGCGGTGCCCGGTTTCGCAATCACGCGACCAAGATGTCACCCAACGCACAGGCTGCCGCAATCTGGGGTGCAGCCCAGGAGCCATATCGTCCCTATGACCTTTGTCGTGCGCTTGGGATTTCGGCAAGCCGCGCGAGTGAGGCTATAACCGAGCTTGTTGACAGGGGGCTCGCGAGGCGCGAGCGTTGCGAGCGACGTGTCGTCGTGTTCCCTGTTGCCGTTGATCTTCTGCTCAGTGAGCACATGGCAGAGCTCTCCTCGCCTGTCTCGAAGGTCTTTTTTGCAAGGAAGACGCCGCAGATCGAGTATCTTGTTGACGCCGGGGAGACGGCGCTCGCTGCGCGTTCGATGCTCGCTGCGCCGGGCATGGAACAAAAGGCCGTCTTAAGAAGTACATGGCGTCAACTGAGCGACCTTGAAGTCGCAGACGGGGAGTTGCCGGATAACGAAACGGCGATGATCCAAGTGTGGCGCTATGCACCCGTGTTTTCCGACTCCTCCCGTGTCGACAACATTTCGCTTGCGCTATCTTTGGCGGCAATCGACGATGAGCGAATTCAGCTCGAAGTCGATCGCATGTTTGGAAAGGAATATCCATGGCAAGAAGCGCTGTAGAAGGTCTCCAAGAATTCGGGCCGTAGGCGGTGTTTCGGTCCTAGCTGCGTTGTCCGGCGCATGAGCTTGCTAATCAGCTATTATTTGTTTAGACAACCTGAGCTGTAGAGGAGTGACCGGCGATGGTGCAGGGCGCCAAACATATGAAGAGCAATAACGCCGCGGCCAACGGCGGCTCAAGCCCTCAGCCCAAACATCAACCAAAACCTAAGCGCCGCCGCAAGCGGCTGCCTCGCTGGGCCGACCGGCTCATCACCATCGTCATCATCCTTATTGGCGTGGGCCTTATGACCTGGCCGTGGATCCTGGACCGGCTCGAGGCCTCGGGCGTGTTCAACCAGATCAGCACCGTGTCCAGCACCGTGGACGCGCTGTCTGCCGAGGAGCGCGAGCGCATCTTGCTGCAGGCGCGCTCCTATAACGAGCAACTTGCCGGCGAGGCCACCGAGCTTCCCGTCGACCAGATCGAGCCCTACGATCAGCAGCTCATCTTTGACCGCGACCCCATGATGAGTTGGGTCGAGATCCCCTCCATCGACGTGAGCATGCCCATCTACCACGGCACAAGCGAGGAAGTCCTTATGGCGGGCGTTGGCCACCTGGAGGGCACGAGCCTGCCGGTGGGCGGCACCTCGACGCATTGCGTGCTCACCGCGCACTCGGGCATGCGCAACTTGAGCATGTTCGACGACATCCACTCGCTGGAGCCCGGCGACCTGGTGCTGCTACACACCATGAACAAGACGCTCGCCTACAAGATGGTCGACTCCGAGGTCGTGCTGCCCGAGGAGATGGAGTCGCTGACCATCGAGCCCGGCGCCGATAAGGTGACGCTCGTCACCTGCACGCCCTACGGCGTGAACGACCATCGCCTGCTGGTGCATTGCGTGCGCACCAAGTACAACAAGAAGGACGTCGACAAGCAAAAGTCGCTGGCCGGCCGCCACTGGGGCAAGCGCGAGTTCGCCGTGCTCATCGTGGTTATTGCCATTGTGCTGTTGCTGCTGGACATTGTGGTCCACGCGGTCCGTAAACGCCGCAAGGCCAAGGCCTCGGCATAGCTATTGTTCGGAACCACCACAATGGGGACAGGCACTTTTGTGGTGGTCGGGGCTTCCAAACCGTCCCAACATTCGACGAAAATCGCGATTTTGCCGAAAAATGTCGAATGTTGGGACGGTTTTTGTTGTGGGCGGGACGGTTTTCGCTACAGAACCGTCGAACCGCGCCCTGCCAGCCGCCGTCCTCGTTACGTTTTCGCTGCATTTGGGTAAAGCGCCTGCTCCAAGCCGGCGTTGCCCTGTATACTAGAGCGGTTTAACTGTTATGCGGAAGGGAGCGCCTATGGCACTCAGCGAGAAAGACGTGCGCGGCATCGCCGAGTACGCAAAGATCGCACTGACCGATGACGAGCTCACCCAGATGACGTCCTACATGAACGACGCCGTCCAGATGCTCGAACCCGTCCTGCAATATGACTTGCCCGACGTGGAGCCCACGTTCCATCCTATCGGAAGCCTGTCCAACGTGATGGGCGATGACCTGCGCGAGCCCGAGCGCGATCTGCCGCTCGACGTTGCGCTCGAAAACGCCGGCAGCGCGCGTGAGCGCTACTTCCGCGTGCCGTCCATTTTGGGAGAGGGGGAGAGCGAGTAATGGCGCAGAGCTTCGATTCCCTTACCGCCGCCCAGATTGCCGCGGGCGTTGCCGCCGGCGACTTTACCGCTACCGAGGTGGCTCAGGCCTCCCTTGCCGCCATCGAGGCGCGCGAAGGCGGGGTCCAGGCATTCCTGCAGGTGTCGCCCGAGCTCGCGCTCGAGGCCGCCGCGCGCGTGGATGCCGACCGTGCCGCCGGAAAGCCGCTGCCCCCGCTCGCGGGCGTGCCGCTGGCCATCAAGGACAACATGAACCTCGTGGGTACGCGCACCACCTGCGCTTCCCGCATGCTCGAGAACTACCAGAGCGTCTACACCGCCACCTGCGTCCAGCGCATGCTCGACGCCGGCTGCCTGCCCATGGGCAAGGCCAACATGGACGAGTTCGCCTTTGGTAGCTCTACCGAGAGCTCGGCCTTCCACCGCACCAATAACCCTTGGGATACCGAGCGCGTGCCCGGCGGCTCTTCGGGCGGCTCCGCTGCCGCCGTCGCCGCGGGCGAGGTCGCGCTCTCGCTGGGTTCGGACACCGGCGGCTCCATCCGCCAGCCGGCGGCGCTCTGCGGCGTGGTGGGCCTTAAGCCCACGTATGGCGCCGTGAGCCGCTACGGCGTGGTGGCCTTTGGCTCGTCGCTCGACCAGGTGGGCCCCTTCGGCCGCACGGTCGAGGACGTCGCACTGGCCATGAACGCGCTCACCGGCGCGGGCCACGACCCGTACGACTGCACCAGTCAGGACTGTGCCGTCGACTTTACCGAGCACCTCAACGACAGCATCGAGGGCAAGCGCGTGGGCATCATCCCCGCGTTTATGGAGG
>CABQHR010000160.1 GCA_902463875.1 uncultured Collinsella sp. | reverse complement strand
GAATCCTGCGCCGTGTCGCCATAGCCCATAACCCGGGTGGGCTCGGCAGAAGGCTGCGTCGCGGCGGGGTCGGTATAACCGAGGTTGGGAACAACGCGGGTCGCATCGGCGCTATCGCCAGCCTGCGCGGAACCGTAGCCGCCCATCACGGTTGTCTTGTCCTGATCCATGCAACGATTCCTTTCCGTCGCGCGTGAGCATCAAGTTATCCATGCATTCTACCCGCGCAAAAGCCTATGATGGGCAGAGCCCGTCGGTATCTACAAGACATGCGCGGGCCTAAGGATAAAAAAGCCCCGCCGGGCCTTGTGGGCACGGCGGGGCGGGCAAGCGGCTATGAGCAGCAGGCTTAGAACAGACCGGTGATGTTGCCGTCGTTGTCGACGTCGATGTTCTCGGCCGCGGGAACCTTGGGCAGGCCCGGCATGGTCAGAACGCTACCGGTCAGCGCGACCACAAAGTGGGCACCGGCGGAAACCTTGAGCTCGCGCACCGTGATGCGGAAGCCCTCGGGAGCGCCCAGCGCCTTGGCGTTGTCGCTAAAGCTGTACTGGGTCTTGGCCACGCACACCGGCAGGTTGCCAAAGCCGTTCTCGCGCAGCTCGGCAAGCTGGCGCTTGGCAGCCGGAGTAAAGTCGACGCCGTCGGCGCGGTAGACCTTGGTAGCAACGGCCTCGAGGGCGTCGGCCACATCGGCACCGTCTTCGTAGGCAAACTTGAGCTCGCTCGGCTGCTCAATCAGGCGCATGACCTCATCGGCCAGGTCGAGCGCGCCCTCGCCACCCTTGGCCCAAACCTCGGACAGCTTAACGTTTACACCGAGCTTCTGGCACTCGGACTCGATGAGAGCAAGCTCTGCCTCGGTGTCCGTCGGGAAGCGGTTGATGGCGACCACGCAGGACAGACCGTAGACGTTCTGGATGTTGTCGACGTGGCGCAGCAGGTTGGGCATGCCGGCCTTGAGGGCCTCGAGGTTCTCCTCGTTGAGGTCGGCCTTGGCGACACCGCCGTTATACTTAAGCGCGCGGGCAGTGGCGACGACCACGACAGCGCTGGGGCGAACGCCCGTCATGCGGCACTTGATGTCGAGGAACTTCTCGGCACCCAGGTCGGCACCGAAACCGGCCTCGGTAATCGCGACGTCGCCGAAGCGCATGGCCATGCGGGTGGCCATGATGGAGTTGCAGCCGTGGGCAATATTGGCGAAGGGACCGCCGTGAACAAACGCAGGCGTACCCTCGAGCGTCTGGACCAGGTTGGGTTTGAGCGCGTCCTTGAGCAGTGCGGCCATAGCTCCCTGGGCCTTAAGGTCGCGTGCGCGGACGGGCTCGCCGGCATAGCTGTAGCCGACAACGATCTCGCCCAAGCGCTCCTTGAGGTCATTGATGCTCGTGGACAGGCACAGGATTGCCATGACCTCGGAGGCAACGGTGATATCGAAGCCGTCCTCGCGCGGCACTCCCTGGGCCTTGCCGCCAATGCCGTCGATAACATGGCGCAGCTGACGGTCGTTCATGTCGACGACGCGCTTCCAGGTGATGCGCTTAACGTCGATGCCGAGTTGGTTGCCCTGCTGAATATGGTTGTCGAGCATGGCTGCCAGCAGATTGTTGGCGGCACCAATGGCATGGAAGTCGCCGGTAAAGTGCAGGTTGATGTCCTCCATGGGGATGACCTGAGCCCAGCCGCCGCCAGCGGCACCGCCCTTGACGCCAAAGACGGGGCCGAGCGAAGGCTCACGCAGGGCCACAGCGCTCTTGACGCCGCGACGGCGCAGGCCATCGGCCAGACCGATGGTCGTGGTGGTCTTACCCTCGCCCGCAGGCGTGGGGTTGACGGCGGTCACGAGGACGAGCTTGGCCTGGTGATCAGTTGGCTCATTGAGCAGAGAGTAGTCGACCTTAGCCTTGTCGAAGCCGTACGGAATCAGGTGCTTTACGTCGACGCCGGCGTTCTTAGCCACCTCGGTAATGGGCAGCGGCGTGACGGAACGTGCGATTTCGATGTCAGTAGGCATGGGCGGTCCTTTCGTTACCGGATGAGAAAAAGACCAATCCAGCATAGCACGCGCGCGCAATAGTAAAACGCCCGTAACCGACGAACGGCGATATGTTTACCCGATGCCCAGCGATAGCCTACAAACCCGTCCTAGACGGTCGGCTCAATTCCTAAGTGCTCAAAGGTGCGAAGCGTTGCCTGGCGACCCTGCGGTGTGCGAATCATCAATCCGCACTGCAGCAGATAGGGCTCGTAGACATCCTCAAGCGTACCCGGGTCTTCGCCCACCGCGCTGGCAAGCGTCGTCAGGCCCACGGCGCGGCCGGAGAACGTCTTGGCAAGCGTCTCCAAGATACGAATGTCCATCCAGTCCAGACCGAGCTCGTCGATCTCGAAGAACTCGAGCGCCTGACGGCAGATATCGAGCTCGATAGGACCGTTGCCGCGCACCTGCGCATAGTCGCGCACGCGTTTGAGCAGACGGTTAGCCAAGCGCGGCGTACCGCGCGAGCGCGAGCCGATCTCGAGCGCGCTGGGATGGTCGATCGTCACGCCCAAGATGGTTGCCGAGCGCGTCACAATCTGGGCGAGTTCCTCGACGGTGTAGTAATCCAGACGATACGAGATGCCAAAGCGATCGCGCAGCGGACCCGTGAGCATGCCCGAACGGGTCGTGGCCGCCACCAACGTAAACTTGGGAATATCCAGGCGAATCGAGCGCGCCGCCGGGCCCTTACCGATCACGATATCGAGCGCAAAGTCCTCCATCGCGGGATACAGAACTTCCTCGACCGAACGGTTCAATCGGTGAATCTCGTCGATAAACAGCACGTCACCCGGCTGCAAGTTAGTTAGGATGGCCGCGAGGTCGCCGGTGCGCGCAATAGCGGGGCCGCTCGTCGTCTTGATCTGAGCGCCCAGCTCGTTGGCGATAACCGTAGCCAGCGTGGTCTTTCCCAGACCCGGAGGGCCCGAGAAGATTACGTGGTCGAGCGTCTCGCCACGGCTCTGTGCCGCCTCGATGAGCACGCGCAGGCTCTGTTTGATGTGCTCCTGGCCGCAGTAGTCGTCCAGGCGCTGGGGACGCAGGGTACGGTCGACATCGAGGTCCTCGGGCGTCAGCTCCGAGCCCACCATGCGCTCACCGTGCGCCATGGATGCCGCCGGCGAGCTGCCGGGCGTCGCCCACAGGTCCTGAGAGTCATCGGCTTCCCACATCACGCATCCATTCCAAGTCGCTTAAGCGCCGCGCCGAGCAGATCCTCGACACGCATATTCTGCCCATCATACCCGCTCAGGGCAACATCGGTCTCCTGCGGGCTAAAGCCCATGGAAAGGAGCGCCGCACGGGCGTCATCGATCGCCGAAGGAGCGGCAGCAGGAACCGGCATCGCAACCTGGCCGGGAATCACGTCGACCGGCACAAAGCCCTTGTCCTTGGCAAAGGTGCTCTTGAGCTCCAGGATCAGACGCTGGGCAGTCTTTTTGCCCACACCGGGAACCTTGGCCATACCCTTGTCGTCCTCGGCCATTACCAGGGAATACAGCTGTCCCACGGTATAGGTGGAGAGCACGGCAAGCGCCAGGCGCGGGCCAACGCCCGACACGGACACGAGCCGATCGAACATCGTGCGCTCGTCCTTGGAGGCAAAACCAAAGAGCGTCATGGCATCCTCGCGCACCTGCATACGGGTATAGAGGCGCACCTCGCCGCCGGGTGCAGGCAGCGTGGCGGCAGTGCTGCCCGAGATGCCGAGCTCAAAGCCCACGCCCGATACATCGACAACGGCCGAGCTCATCGTGGCCTCGACAAGCGTTCCATGGAGCTGGGAGATCATCAGTATCCGGTTCCTCTCTGTTGATAGAACTCGCCACCGGTAAGCGCCCGGGTGCGGCTGAGGTTAACGTGACAGATGGCGCAGGCCAGAGCATCGGCGGCATGGTCGGGATGCGGGTCGTGATCGAGCTGCGTGAGCGTACGAACCATATACGCGACCTGCCGTTTGTCCGCGGCGCCGGTGCCCACAACGGCCTGCTTAATCTGCATAGGCGTGTACTCGCCAATCTCGAGCGCGCACTCCGAAAGCGCCACGAGCGCGGCACCGCGGGCATGCGCCGTAGGGATGGCCGAGCGAACGTTGGCGCCAAAGTAGATACTCTCGATAGCAGCGGTATCGGGTCGATAACGCTCCACGACACCCTTGAGGTCGCGGGCGATATGCGACAGGCGCACCGCGAGCGGGCTGCCCGCGCTGGTCTCGATACAACCGTAGGCGCGACAGCGAACCTCGCC
>CABQHR010000159.1 GCA_902463875.1 uncultured Collinsella sp. | reverse complement strand
CCGTCAACCTAGGCGACGACACCGACACCACCGCAGCCGTCGCCGGCGCCCTCGCAGGCACGGCATACGGTCTCAAAGCCATCCCGCAGGAGTGGGTCGACACCCTGCGCGGTAAAGAGTTGATAGAACGGTGTTTGTTTTAGGACGCGTCTTCAACGAAGACAATGACAGTCAACGCAAATGATTAGGGGACCGCACAAATGATGATTACAGAATGCGCCGTCATAGGTCCGTTCGTCACGGAGCAAAGCACCATGGGACCGTACACCGTGTTGATATTCGAATCCACGCTGCCGCAGAAAAGGGCCGGTTGCAGCCGGCCCTTTAGACGATAATATCTGCGTTGCCCGCGCTTCCGAAGTGTGACTAGCTGAGGAGCGGGTTCCGCGGCACAGTTTGATTTTACCCAGTGGAAAGGCTCTTTTACAGCCGTTCCACCGTTTATTTACATCTGGCACCCTCAAACAATCAGACGGCAGTCCGCGCTCCTGTGAGCTGCCCCATACCCCTGGCTTGCAGGTTACGGCGCCAACCGACACCACTCCCTTACTTCCTAAATAGCGCACCCAGCAGGCCGCGACGTTTGGACTTCTCCTCTCGGTAAGAACCCTCCGCCGCCGCTGCCACCTGCCGCGGTTGCTCGCCACCTCCGCGGCGTACGATCTGGTATAGGAAGGGCGATTTAACGTATTTGACCTCGATGGGCGTGGCGTGCACGGTGCTTTCGCTCGACAGTATCACGTTGGGGCTGAGCGGCGCCACCACATGCGTCTCGCGCTTGTCGCTAAACACCACCGCCGCCGCGCGACCCGTCTGCCCGTTCACGGCGATGCGCACTTGCTCGCCGTCGCGGCTGTCCGTCGCCGGACGATCGACAAAGTAGACCGGTACCATCACCAGGCCGTCCTTGTGCTTGCGAACCTTGCGCGCCCACGTGCGAATGCTCTTTTTATTGAGCCCCAGGGTCGCCTCGGCATCGTTGCCGGCAATATCGAGCGCCAGCTTATCAATGACCACCTGGTCCTTGGTGGACGCATCGACGGAAACGACGCGGAAGTCACCTTCCTGCATGGCGGGATCGAACGGCCCCACCTTACCAAAGTCCCACGGCTCCAGAATGCCCATAAGGCGAACATCCAGGTAGTTGGCCCTGGGATATGCCCAGTCGAGCACCTCATAGTACACCAGGGTCTCCTTGCTCAGCCCTTTGCCCGGGAAGGATGCTATCATGCGCAGGTCCGCCAGCGCCATAAGGAAATAGAAGAGCATCATGTCGTTTTGGATCGCGTCTTCCACGTCATGCCTGGTAAAGGCCTCCGGGTACTGGCGCACCAGCTGCAGCGCGTTGGCACGTGCCTGCTGCGGCGATATCTCACAGGGGACGCCCTGTTCGGGAACGTATTCGGCACCCACGCCCATGGTCAGGCGCTTGCTAAACGTGCCGGGCTTGAGAAGGTCGGCCACGCCAATCTTGTTGCCGCAGGACGGGCACTCAAACACGCGTTGGGTCGACTCACCCTCAAAGGACGCGCCGCAGAAGGGGCAGGGAATGCTCACATGCGTCACCTCCTGGAACTCCTGCGCCGTTCCGCGATCTTCCCACAGCAGATGCTCCAGAACCGACTGATTGCGCCAGTACGAATTGAAGAAATACCAGTCCGGGTCCTCTGGGCGCTCGAGCTGCGAGACGTGCGTGAGCTTGAGCAGCCCGTCAACCACCGTCAGCGGCGTATGACGGATACCCAGGGCGCTCTTGGGCTCTCCGGCGTCCGCTTGCCACGGAATAACTGTTTCGCAATAAGCGCACTCAAAGCTGCGCTTTGCCTGGTGCGAATACATGGGGCCGCCGCAGTTTTGGCATTTAATGGCAAACATCTCGTCCATGGAAACGTCCTCCTTTGCACAGGGCTGTCGACATTAAGTATGTCGAGCAAATCGGCACGTGCCCATACCCATGTGGCCCAAAATGGAGCACTCGGTCGGACGGGAAGGCGCAATGAGCTCGAAGGCGCGCGGACAGTCGCCCCCTCCGCCTCGTACCCGTTAGCGCCGGCAGACCATTGCTGCATTTTCTAAGCATCGGTACACGTTGCGCCTGTGCGAGCTACACTATCCCCTTAAACATGATTGTGAGGACGATCGTTATGCTATTTGTAAATCGGCTGGCACATACGCTTGTTCCCGGCAGCGAAAGCGAGCCGGTCGATACCTCCTGCCGCACCAACGCGGGTTTTGCCGCAAGCCTCATCTGCATCGGCCTCAACATCACCCTGTGCCTGGCCAAAGGCATTGCAGGCCTGCTCGCCGGCTCTGTCTCCCTCATCGCTGACGCCTTTAACAACCTCTCCGATGCATCAAGCAACATCGTGAGCCTGCTCGGATTCCGCCTTGCCAGCCGCCCGGCCGACGAGGGGCACCCCTATGGCCACGGCCGCTACGAGTACCTCGCCGGCCTGTTTGTCGCCGTCCTTGTTTGCGCCGTCGGCATCAACCTGATCTTGGAGTCGGTCACCAAGATCATCAAGCCCTCTCCCACCGCGTATTCGGCGCTCTCCATGGCAGCCCTTGTCCTGTCCATGCTCGTCAAGTTTTGGATGGCGGCATTCAACCGCACGCTGGGCAACCGCATAGATTCCGAGACGCTCATCGCCACGGCGCAGGATTCCAAAAACGACGTCATTACCTCGGCCTCGGTCCTGGCCGCAGCGCTTATTTCGCAGACGACCGGCTTTGACCTCGACGGCTGGGCAGGCCTAGGTGTGGGTATCTTCATCTGCATCAGCGGTATGGGCCTGGTGCGCGACGCCATCAGCCCGCTGTTAGGACAAGCGCCCGACCCCAAGCTCGTCCAGGAAATCCGCGACAGGATTATGTCGTACCCCCAGGTCCTAGGCACGCACGACCTGATGGTGCACGACTACGGCCCCGGTCGTCAGTTTGCAAGCGCGCACGTGGAAATGCCCGGCGAGGGCGATGCGTTTGAACATCACGAGATCCTGGACACCATCGAGCACGATATCAAACGGCAGATGGGCATCGGTATCACGCTGCACTGCGACCCCATCGCCACCACCGGCGACGACCTGCGCGGCTGGGTCAAACGCGGCGTAGCGCAAATCGATTCCGCGCTTTCCATCCACGACCTGCACGAGCACGACGGGTTCGTTTCGTTTGACCTGGTGCGTCCCGACGGCTTTGACATATCCGACGAGGAGCTGCTGGAGCTCGTCACGCGCATCGTGCACGAGCGCCGGCCCGACGCCTCGTGCGTCGTCACGTTTGACTCGGGCTTCAGCTCGCCCGACCGTCCGGCCGAGCAGCTGTAATCGACAGCAAAACGGGACGCAGGACCGCCGACCAACGCGTCTACGCGCCCGGTCACGCAATCCTGCGTCCCGTTTTTGTTTGTACCGCTAAGGCTCTAGCCGCTCGACCGCTAGTTCCCCTGCGCGCCCGAAATGCCGTTTTGCAGGGCACCCCAGGCGTTCGTTGCCATATCGCCCAGATTCTGTGCGGTATCGCCGAGATTCTGAGCCGTGTCGCCCAACTGCTGCGCCTTATCTCCCAGCTCCTGCGCCTTGTCGCTCAGGTCATCCAGCATGTTGGAGCTCGAACTGTCCGTAGTGCCCTGATCGCCGGATACATTGCCCGACGAGCTGTCCTTGCGCGTGAGCTGAATCTCGAGGTTACCGTTGTTGTTATAGTAGGCAGACGTTACGACCCAGTTGGCGTCGACAACAGGTGTTGAGCCATCATCGGTCAGGATCACGGCATTCGAAAGATCGGCCCCGCGCGACTTGAGGAGCTTCTTGGCATTAGACCAATACTGCCCCGGGATATCGCTCAGGTCGACGGTGCCGGACTGGGTCGTCTCGGTCTGCTCGGCCGTAGTATCAGTCGCGGCACCCCGCTTGTTGAGCATGCCCGACACGATGGCAAACACAACCGACAGGGCAAAGAAGATCACCAGCACGATCAGGATTTTCTTGATCACGCTCGACGAGCGCGAAGGCTTCTTCTCCTCGTCCTCGCCATACTGAGGGATGGACTTGGGATACTCACGATACGGCTCGCGCGTATATCGGTCGCGCGACTCGTAGCGCGGCTGTGCCGTGCGCGGCATATACGTCGTCTGCTGAGGTTGCGGAATGGGATTTTGCAGCAGGTCATCATAGGGATTCGGTGTCGAAGCGGCATAAGAATCCTGCGACGCATAATCAAACGGGTCCGGAGCTGCGTTGCCATAGGGGCCTTGCGAAGATGCAGCGCAAGAATCCTGCGCCGTGTCGCCATAGCCCATAACCCGGGTGGGCTCGGCAGAAGGCT
>CABQHR010000158.1 GCA_902463875.1 uncultured Collinsella sp. | reverse complement strand
TAGAACACGGGCAGCAAATTAACCGGAGTAAGGGGAATCAAAAACAAAGCTGTCAATACTAAGCGAATGATGCCGCAAATACGCGCAAAACGGCCCTTGTCGACACGAGTAATCGCGCTGGGCACAATAAACCCTATGGAGGCGGAGGCAAGGAGCTGGACCGCAATGGTCACGCCCGAAGCGACGGCATTCATTCCGCGGCCTGCAAGCAACAGTGAGAAAAAATCTTCCAGGGCGACGAAGGCAAATGCCTGAGAACAGTCCATGATGAACGCTGACCGAAGAACGCCATTACCCGTAATAGCAGCACCGATCATCTTCGGGCTCATTCCACGCTCAGGTGTCGCCGCAGTGCCACCTCTTCGCATCTCAGGAATGCAGATAACGACAACCAACGTCAACACCATTGCGATGATATCTGCCGAAAGACCAATGAGGTATGCACCGACAGACGAAATGAAGCCGCCCACACAAGCGGAGATGGCATAAGAGGCATAGAAAACAAATCGCTCAACGACATTAAGCCTTACGAGCTGGTCCTGAGAGACGCTGTCGATGTAAATCGCTTCTATGGATCCGCTCACACATGCAACGGCAAAGCCTTTAAGAGCAAACGCTCCCATTAAAAGCAAAGGAGATCGGATGAGGAGCAGGGCGGCATAGTACCCGAGCATTCCCACGACACCGACGAGACCACTCGCCTTTCGCCCAAACCTGTCAGCAATAAAGCCAGTGGGAATCTCCAGAATGAACTTGCTCACTTGGTATGCAATCATCATGCCAGAAATCGCCACCATCGAGAATCCGACAAACTCAAGGTAAACCGTCAGAAAATACAAGATGGTGCTGAAGTTCGATAGGAAAACGAACGCCATATAAAGCAAAACCATACGGTTTTTCATGCTTCGCCCTCCAAGAGTCAATAATCCAAAGCAAAATCGTTGAAAAGTATGAGGGCGAAGCCGTCAACCATGCGTTGCAAAGCGTCAATATTCACTTGATGCCACGATGCCAAATAGTCTCACGAAGCGAGATGGCGCAATAGGTGAAGGAAAACTGTCTGGTGTCGATCGGTCCACGCATTTTGCCGATAGCAAAAGTAGATAGGCAGAGTTACGTCACGCGATCCTTCAATGGAACACTCGCTCACTTCTGATCCATCCGATGCGAGAGAAGAGCCTGCCAAGCTCAGTATCAATCCCCCCGCTTGAAGAAACTCAACCTGAGCCCTGCTTCCGTATTCAACATCACGGAAGCGGAAATTAACGAGCTGGGCTTCGGGACAGTGGTTGATTGCATTGAGACAGGGGGACAAATTTATTGGAACAGCGAGCCTTCCGCCCAGTAGCTCACGAATGGTCACAGCGTCCACAGATTGATGGCCTGCCGGGCACGAAAGAACCTTGAGCTCCTTTTCACCCAAGTATTTCGAAGAAAGGGCGCTGTCCCGTGGTTCTTCAAATGAGATAGCTGCATCCGAAATACCAAGCATGAGCGACTCAAAACATGTTGCAGTTGGCTGATGCCACACATCGAGGTGGATCTGAGGATGCAAGCGTTCAAACGAGTCATACCAGTTTTCAGCAAAAAGGCGCCCCCGTCCATGAAGGCAAGGGGCGTAAAGACGAAAGTGGCCATCGGGCGAAACGCCATCGTCCCTCGATTGAGCGTACTTTTTGAGATCGTCGACTTGCGCAAGGATCACGCGTGCACGACGCGCAAATTCTCTGCCCGCCGGAGACAAAACAGCCTCCCCCGCCGATCGGTCGAGCAAAACAATCTGATACTCAGATTCCAACTTTTTGATTGCCGACGAAACGGCCTGTGGACTCACATGGACGGCGCGAGCAGCCTTACGCACGCCGCCATAGCTCGCTACCGCTTGAAGGTATTCGAGTTGAGAAAGCTGCATAGATTACTCCAAAGGCAGCCAAGACGACGGGCTGCGCGTCCTCAGATGAGGTTCTCGCCCAGGTTCTTGCCGCCGAGAACGTGCATGTGGAAGTGCATGACGGTCTGGCCGGCGTTGACGCCCTTGTTGGAGATGACGCGGAAACCGTCCTCCAGACCCTTGGCCTTGGCGACCTCTTGGATGGCATGGGCCATGGCGCCCATGGTCTCGGCAGGTACGTTGTCGGCGATGTCGCTGTAGTGCTTCTTGGGAATCACGAGCGTATGGACCGGCGCCTGGGGGTTAAGGTCGTCGAATGCGATGACCCGGTCGTCCTCATAGACAACGGTCGAGGGGATCTCGTGGTTTGCGATTTTGCAGAAGATGCAATCACACATGGTTGGTTCCTTTCTTACAGACCAAGGTAGTCTTTTTGGGACGGGGCTTTTTTGACTACTTTTCCGCAAACGCAAGTGCTCGGCGAGGCAGCCGACAAGAGGTAGTCAAAAAAGCCCCGTCCCAAAAAGACTACCCCAAAGTGGGCTGTGGGATGGTTAGAACGAGAGACTGTCGTCGGTGCTGGCGGCTTCGCCGTCGGCGAGCACGTCGTTGCCGTCGACATCCTTCAGGAGCACCGAGACCTTCTGCTCGGCGTCGGACAAGCGGGTGCGCAGGCTCTTGAGGAGCTCGACGCCGCGGGTGTAGCTCTCGAGCGACTCCTCGAGCTCCATGTCGCCCGACTCCAGGCTGCGAATAATGAGCTCCAGCTCCTGCGAGGCCTGCTTGTACGTAAGCTGCTCGACCGGGGTCTTCTCTGCCATATCTGTTTCCTTTCCTAAAGGTCTATCACCATGAAACGCGGTCTACTCGACCGTATCGACGGTTGCCGCCACGTTGCCGTCCGCCATGCGCACGCGGATAGCGTCACCAGGCTTAAACGTCTTAGCGCTCGTAGCCACGCCGCCATCGCTGTATGCGATGGAATAGCCACGAGCAAGCACCTTAAGCGGCGACAGGGCGTCGAGTGAGGCCGCTGCGCGACCCAAGTCGGACGCCGGCTTGCTCAACATCGTGCGTCCCTGATGCTCCAGACGGGAACTCGCGAGCGTGAGCGCATGGCGCTTGCCATCGAGCCCCGAGGTGCTTGCGACCAAGCGCTCGGGCAGACGCTCGAAGCTCGAACGGAATGCCCCGACCGAGCGCGCAATGGCGCCCGACAGGCGATCGGCCGTCAAGGCGAGCTCCGACTCGCGACGCTCGACCATAAACGTTGGATCGTTAAGACACGGGCGGCACGCGGCCGCATCAAGTGCATCGCCCAAGCGTGCCGTATAGGTATCCCAGGCACGCCGACCACGCTGATCGAGCATCTCCAGATCGACCTGATCCGACCCGATCATCGAAGCCATCGCAGCACCTAGGCGCTGATGGCGCGTCTCGAGCACATCCGCCAGCTCTGTCATAGCCGGTGCCACGGATTCTGCCGCTGCCGTGGGCGTGGAGGCACGACGGTCGCTCACCATATCGCAGATCGAGGTATCGGGCTCATGGCCAATACCTGTCACCACAGGCACGGGACAGGCCGCCACCGCGCGAGCAAGCTCTTCGTCGTTAAAGGTCATAAGATCCTCGAAGGAACCGCCGCCACGCACGAGCAAAATGCAATCGGGCGCCGGCGTAATGGTGGCGGCGCGGCGCAAGCCTTCAATAAGCTCTGTTGGCGCACCCTCGCCTTGGACCTTGGCACCCACGCAAACGAGCTCGACAAGTGGGTTTCGACGGCGCAGCGTACGCTTGACGTCGTCGATCACGGCGCCCGAAAGCGAGGTGACGACCGCCACGCGCGAGCAAAACACCGGAATGCGACGCTTGCGGGACTCGTCCATCAGCCCCTCGCGGCGCAGCTTTTCGGCCAACTGTGCCACCTGTTGACGCAGCAGGCCCTCCCCCGCCAGCGAGAACGAACGGGCGACAAAGCTCATACGGCCCGTGGGCTTATAGAGATTGAAGCTGCCCTTAAAGCTCACCTGCATACCGTCGCGCAAGTCGAAGGTGCGCTTAAGATAGGCACCCTTCCAGATGATGCAATCGACGGCAGCCGAGTCGTCCTTGATCTGGAAGTAGCAGTGGCCGCTTCGGGCATTGGGGCCACGAAAGCCCGTGACCTCGCCCAAAACGCTCAGCTGCGGAATGGCATCGAGCGCACCAGCGGCGATCTCGACCGCCTGGCTCACGCTGAGCTCTTTACGCTCCTGCTCGTCCGACCCGTCAAACTCGGCGGAAACGGCATTGCCGGTTAGATTCCAGCCTGCCACGCAGCCTCCTTTCGTCATCGTGCACACGGGCTCCGGCCCTGCGCAAATTCAAGTCCCACACATAGTACAGCGCCGCGGGGACACAAATCCCCGCGGCGCCTGTCAGTCCAAGTTCTTATCGGTTGGAGTTTCTGTTGTAGCGAGCCATAAG
>CABQHR010000157.1 GCA_902463875.1 uncultured Collinsella sp. | reverse complement strand
TAAGCGCATCGATCCCGACGCGCGACCGGAGATGCGGCACGTGGAGCGCGTGCTCGCCTGCGTCGCTGCGGGCTCGGGCTCGGTTACGCTTCCTGCGGGAATTGATGCCCGTGTGGAGTTTGGCACGCTGGCGCTCAAGGCCCCGGCGGCGCGCGAGGGTTTAGTGGCCGATTGGATCTCCGTTCCCGGTCGTCTGCCGCTGGGGGCGGGGCATATGCTGACAGCGGAGCCGATGGCTGTGGAGCCGGGGTGCGATATCGTGCACCGTGCCCGCGAGCTTGCTGCTGCCGGAAAGGTTGCGGCCTTGGTGGATGCGGCGGCCCTGGGGTTTGCCGACCGCGATAGCGAGCGGATGTTAGCCGGCTCGCGCGGGGAGATTCCCACCGAGGCACGATCGGCGCGCCTGTGGGTGGATAGCCCTGTGCCGGGAGACGTGATGTGCCCGTTGGGGATGAACGGCCGAAGCAAGAAAGTGTCAGACCTGTTAAACGAGGCGCGCATTCCTGTTTCAGACCGCTCTGGCGTACCCGTGGTAAGAACGGCCCCGGGAGGTGCCGTAGTATGGGTCGCGGGCGTTCGCGCGGACGAGCGTTTTAAATGCACGGCCGCAACGCGCGTGGCATATCTGCTTCGTGTGGTTGATGCGGAATAGCGCTTCGCGCCAGCTATTCTGTGCGACGTTGACGGTATTCCCGCGCTGATGGCGCACGTGCTGGTAAATATACCCCGTGCGCTGCTAGAATGTGTAGTTCGCGTCCATGCGGCGGTGCGTGGGCGATAAGCACAAGAAAGGGTTGTCATGGCTTCTCAACATCCGGATATCGAGAAGGTTCTGTTTACGCAGGAGGATATCGACGGTATCGTCTCTCGCCTAGGCGAGCAGATTACTCGCGACTACGCGGGTAAGGATCTGGTGCTGATTGCGGTCCTGCGCGGCGCCGTGGTCTTTATGGGCGACCTGATGCGCAAGATCGAGCTGCCGACCAACATCGATTTCATGGCTGTTTCGAGCTATGGCGACGGTGTGAAGTCCTCGGGCATCGTGCGTATCATTAAGGACCTGGATATCGACATCCGCGGTCGCGACGTGCTGATCGTCGAGGACATTCTGGACTCGGGCCTGACGCTCAAGTATCTGATGAAGAACCTCGAGAGCCGCAAGCCCGCCTCGCTGGAGGTCGCCGCCTTCCTGTGGAAGGACGTTGAGGACCGCGTCTCGGCCGTCACGCCCAAGTATGTTGGAACCCATTGCCCCGATGCCTTTGTGGTGGGCTACGGCCTCGACTATGCCGAGCGCTATCGCAACCTTCCGTATCTGGGCATTTTGAAACCGGAGGTTTATTCGTAAGATGCCCGACGACCGTAACGATAACAATTCCCAGACTCCCCGGGAGCCTAAGATCCCGGGGATGCCCGGAGGCAAGAAGCCCACGCGTACGGGCTGGCTGTATTTTATTTTGGCTTGCGCGCTTCTGGGCTACGCCTTCTTTAACATGGGCTCCGGCTTTGCCAGCTCCAGCAATACCGTTAAGCTCGCGACGAGCGAGATGGTGAGCGCCATTAAGCAGGATCGCGTCGAAGATTTGACCTATACGGTTCAAGACGGAAGCGTGGCGGGTCATTACTGGAAGACGAAAAAGGACAAGGGTGATACGAGCGAGCTCAAGAGCTTCTCCTCGACCTATGTCGGCTCCGATTCGCTTGCCGAGCTTATGGCGGAGCACCCCGATACCAAGTACATCGTCAACACCAACGACCCCGATTTTTGGGGCGACTTGGCGATGAGTGTGCTGCCGACGATTGCCCTGATCGCCATCATGTTCTACTTTATGCGCCAGATGATGGGCGCCAATAATAGGAACATGCAGTTTGGCAAGACCAATGCCAAGACCAACGAGGCTACGCGTCCCAAGGTCAAGTTCGAGGACGTTGCCGGCGTGGACGAGGCAGTCGAGGAGCTCGAGGAGATCCGTGACTTTTTGAGCGATCCGGATCGCTATCGCAAGCTGGGCGCCAAGATCCCGCGTGGCGTGTTGCTGGTGGGCCCTCCGGGCACCGGTAAAACGTTGCTGGCCAAGGCCGTTGCCGGCGAGGCGGGCGTGCCGTTCTTTAGCATCTCGGGTTCCGACTTTGTCGAGATGTTCGTGGGTGTCGGCGCCAGCCGTGTGCGTGACCTCTTTAAGGAGGCCAAGTCTCAGGCTCCGTCAATCATCTTTATTGACGAGATCGATGCCGTGGGACGTCAGCGCGGAGCTGGCTTGGGCGGCGGTCACGACGAGCGCGAGCAGACGCTCAACCAGCTGCTGGTCGAAATGGACGGCTTTGAGGAAAGCGAGTCGGTCATCCTGATCGCTGCGACCAACCGTCCTGACATCCTGGATCCGGCATTGCTGCGTCCCGGCCGTTTTGACCGTCAGGTTACGGTCGACCGTCCGGATGTGAAGGGCCGCGAGCAGATCTTGCGCGTGCATGCCGAGAACAAGCCGATGGACGAGGACGTGAAGTTTGAGAAGCTCGCCCAGATGACCGTTGGCTTCACCGGCGCCGATCTGGCAAATCTGCTCAACGAGTCTGCGCTGCTGGCTGCCCGCCGCCATCGTTCCGTGATCTCGATGGACGAGGTCGAGGAGTCGATGGAGCGCGTGATTGCCGGACCGCAACGCAAGGGTCGCGTGATGACCGAAGCCGAGCGCACCACGATTGCCTACCATGAGAGCGGCCACGCCCTGGTGGGCCACATCTTGGAGCATTCCGATCCGGTTCATAAGATCTCGATCGTCAGCCGCGGTCAGGCCCTGGGCTACACACTGCAGCTTCCGCAGGAGGATCACTTCCTCAAGACCAAGAACGAGATGCTCGACGAGCTCGCCGTGTTCTTGGGCGGTCGCGTTGCCGAGGAGCTCATGTGCGACGACATCACGTCGGGCGCGAGCAATGATCTGGAGCGCGCGACTAAGATGGCGCGCGAGATGGTCACGCGCTTGGGCATGAGCGAGGAGCTGGGCACGCAGGTCTTTGGCGAGGCGCAACATCAGGTGTTCCTGGGTCGCGACTACGCCGATCACCAGGATTACTCCGAGGAGACGGCGCGCCGCATCGATATCGAGGTTCAGCGCATCATGCGCGAAGCCCATCGCCGTGCGGTCGAGATTTTGGATGCCCGTCGCGATCAGCTCGATCTGATGGCGAAGGTGCTGCTTGAGCGCGAGACCGTCGAAGGCGACGCCGTGAACGCCCTGCTCGACAACGAGTGGGATGCTTACCTTGAGCGCGAGGGCGATATCCTGGCGGCCAAGGAGGAGCGCAACGCCAAGGCGGCCGGCATGCCGACCAAGAAGCGCTCGCCTCGCATGAGCGAGGAGGAGCTGGCGGCTGATGCTGCGGCCTTTGCGCAGGCGGCCATGCAGGAGGATGCCGAAGCCGCATCCGATGATGCCGGTGATGGCAATGCTGTCAACGCTGACGGCAACACCGACGCCGACAAATAGTTCTTGTAGCGAAAGCCTCTGCGGGGAAACCTGTGGAGGCTCTTTCTTTTGAGCGATATGTTGATTGGGGACAGACTTAAATGAGCGTTTTCACGCATTTAAGTCTGTCCCCAATCAACATTGCTGCGGCACTTTGCTCAGCTAAAGCGTACAATAGCGCCTATGCGAAAGGGGAACAGATGATCAACGAAACTATGTATGCTCGCGGTGCGGAAAGCTCCATCATCCGTGAGATTTTTAGCTATGGCCTTGAGCGCAAGGCACAGATCGGTGCGGAGAACGTATTCGATTTTTCGCTGGGCAACCCGAGTGTTCCGGCGCCCGCTGCTGTTGCTGAGTCCATTAAGAAGGCATTGGAGCTGCCGAGCGACCAGCTGCATGGATACACGCCTGCGCCGGGTCTGCCACAATGTCGAGCGGCCGTCGCCGACTCGCTCAACCGTCGCTTTGGCACGAGCTATGAGGGCAAGGACGTCTTTATGACGGTGGGTGCCGCGGCTTCGCTCACCTGCACGCTCAACGCCGTTACGAACCCGGGCGATGAGGTTGTTGTTATCGCCCCGTACTTTCCGGAGTATCGCGTGTGGATTGAGAAGGCCGACTGCACGTGTGTTGAGGCGCTCGCCGATGAAGATACGTTCCAGCTGAGCGTGAGTAACGTGCTCAAGGCGATTACCGATAAGACGGCTGCCGTCATCATCGACTCGCCCAACAATCCGACCGGTGCCGTATATACACGCGACACGCTGACGCGACTGGCCAATGTTCTGCGCGAGGCCAACGCTCAGCGCGATCCCGAGAATCCGATTATGCTCATCTCTGATGAGCCGTATCGCGAGATTGTCTATGGCGCCGAGGTGCCTTGGGTGCCTTCGA